>NZ_KV828464.1:29510-244940 GCF_001836405.1 Pseudomonas sp. HMSC057H01
GCGGCGGCAGCCGATATACCCAGATGCGCCGCAAGACAGTGAGGAATTGCCGTCCCAGGCGTCCGCTGTTGTAGGTCTGCCCGTAGCGCCGGGCGATTTCGCGGACCTCGCGGGACAGCGCGGCGTAGCGACGCGCCGGCAGGTCCGGGTAGAGATGATGCTCGATCTGGTGGCTGAGGTTGCCGGTCAGGATGTGGAACAGCGGCCCGCCCTCCAGGTTGCTGGAGCCGCGCAACTGGCGCAGGTACCAGTGGCCACGGGTCTCCCCCTCCAGCACCGAGGGCGGGAAGACCACCGCCTTCTCGGTGAAGTGGCCGCAGAAGATCACCGTGAAGGTCCACAGGTTGCGCAGCACGTTGGCCAGCAGGTTGCCGACGAACACCGCGCCAAAGCCTCCGGCGAACAGGCCGAGAAGCGGGAACAGCAGGTAGTCCTTGGTCCACTGGCGACCCAGCTTGGCACGCAGGCGGCGTAGCAGCGGCATGAGTTCGGCCTTGTCCAGGCGCCCCTTGGCGTACTTGTCCAGGCGCAGATGCTGGATCGCCACCGCGTACTGGAACAGCAGCGCCTGCAGCGTCACCCACAGCGGTTGCCAGCGGTAGAACGGCTTCCAGCGCTGCTCCGGGAACAGGCGCACGACCCCGTAGCCGACGTCGTCGTCCTTGCCCAGCACGTTGGTGTAGGTGTGGTGGATATGGTTGTGGGTGTGCCGCCAGAAGTCGGACGGCCCGGCGATGTCCCACTCGTAGGCGCGGCCGGCGAATTCCGGATCGTTCATCCAGTCGTACTGGCCGTGCATGACGTTGTGGCCCAGTTCCATGTTCTCGAGGATCTTGCCCAGGCCGAGAAGCAGGCTGCCGAGCAGCCAGGTCGGCGGCAGCCAGCCGAACATCAGCAGCGCCCTGCCGCTCCAGCAGCAGACGCGCACCGCCGCGCGGACCCGGCGGATGTAGCGCGCGTCGTCCGCGCCGAGATCGGCCAGGGTACGCTGGCGCAGGGCGTCGAGTTCGGCGCCGAAGGCCGCCAGTTGTTCCGGGGTCAGTTCGCGGTCGTCGCGCATCGCAGGGCTCGCAGGTCGGTTCACAGGTCCAGCGCCAGGTCGCCGTGGGCGGCGCTGACGCAGAGGCGGATAGACTGGCCGGGCTCGCTGCACAGCGCGCCGCTGCGCAGGTCGCGCACGCAGCCGCTGAGCAGGACGCAGGTGCAACTGGCACAGATGCCCTGGCGGCAACCGTGGGCCGGGCGCAGGCCGTGGGCCTCGGCCTGTTCCAGCAGGCTGGCGGCGCTGTCGCCGGAGACTTCCCGCTGCGACCGGGCGAAGCGCAGGCGCACTTCGCGCGGCGCCTCCCCACTGCGCCAGCGCGGGACGCTGAAGGATTCCGTCTGCAAGCCGGCGAAGCGTGCCCCCAGTTGCTCGCCCACCGCCTCGACGAAAGCCGCCGGCCCGCAGGCCAAGGCTTGGCTGCGCGCCAGGTCGGCTGCCCAGCCGTCCAGGTGGCGCGGCTGGAAATGCCCCTCCAGGCAGCCATCGGCCCGCGCCCCGCGGGTCAGGCTCCAGCGCAACTCCAGGTTCGGGTGGCGCGCCGCCAGCGCCTCCAGCTCGCCGAACCAGGCGCGCTGGCCGGGATGACGGGCGTAGTGCAGCCACAGCACGGGACCGCGATAGCCGTTCTCCAGCGCCTCGCGGAGCAGGCCGAGCAAGGGCGTCAGGCCGCTGCCGGCGGCCAGCAGGCAGACCGCCTCGGCCTGCATCGGCCAGCGCAGATCGCCTTGCGCGGGCTGCAACTCGACACGCTGGCCGACCGCCAGGTGTTCGCACAACCAGGGCGAGAGCAGCCCGTCCGGGTGACGCTTGACGGCGATTTCCAGGCGCTCGCCGACCACCCGGGTCAGGCTGTAGCTGCGCCCGACCCGCACCCCGTCGCGCTCCGCCAGCAGTTGGATGTGCTGGCCCGGCCGCGCCGGCGGCCAGCCGGGGGCGGTACGCAGGGCCAGGGCGAGCATATCGTCGGCCACCCAGTAGCGTGCCTCGACCCGCGCATAGTGGCGGTTCAGCGACGCCAGCGGATGGGCGTGGCGCAGCAGGCCGTCGACATCGGCCTCGCGCAGCCAGCCACGGGCGGCGAGACGGCGCAGGGGTGCGAGCAAAGGGGTCAGGAGAGCGAGGGGAAGCAAGGCCATCGAGAATATTTCAGTGAACGATCGTTCACAAAACTTTGCCCGTTCCGCGCAATCGAGTCAACAAGCGTTCACTGATGTATCCTTCGACCGCTGCCGTCCCCGGTTCGACCGGGTCGCGGGGCTTTTGCTACAGTCGCCGGTCCGCCAAAGGAAGCCGTATGTCCTCACCCCGCGCCGAACAGAAACAGCAGACCCGCCACGCGCTGATGAGCGCCGCGCGCCACCTGATGGAAAGCGGGCGCGGCTTCGGCAGCCTCAGCCTGCGCGAAGTGACGCGCGCCGCCGGCATCGTCCCGGCCGGCTTCTATCGGCACTTCAGCGACATGGACCAGCTCGGCCTGGCGCTGGTCGCCGAGGTCGACGAGACCTTCCGCGCCACCCTGCGCGCGGTGCGCCGCAACGAGTTCGAACTGGGCGGGCTGATCGACGCCTCGGTGCGCATCTTCCTCGACGCGGTCGGCGCCAACCGCTCGCAGTTCCTCTTCCTCGCCCGCGAGCAATACGGCGGCTCGTTGCCGATCCGCCAGGCCATCGCCAGCCTGCGCCAGCGCATCACCGACGACCTGGCCGCCGACCTGGCGCTGCTGAACAAGATGCCGCATCTCGACGGCGCGGCCCTCGACGTGTTCGCCGACCTGGTGGTGAAGACCGTCTTCGCCACCCTTCCGGAGCTGATCGACCCACCCGCCGCCGACCTGCCGCCGCACCTGATGCCGGCCGCGAAGATCACCCACCAGCTGCGTTTCATCATGATCGGCGGCAAGCACTGGCACGGCCTGCCCGACTGACCCCACACCTCCCCAGCGGACCTCCGGCTCGGCGTTCGCCCGCGGACTAGACGCGCGCGCACCTTTCCGGTGCGGCAAAAAAGTCGTTGCGCACCAACCTGGCGCGCTGCAATATTTTGTTACATCCCTATGGCCCCGTTTTCCCGGTACAGGCGTCCCGCATCGACCTGGCAAGGCCCTTGCTGGTGCTTGTTGTGATTCCTTTCCTGTCGCATTGCGGAAACTGCCCATGCTGGTCATTCACCAACGCCTGCCCGCCCGCTCGCCCCGCTGGGACGAAGAACTCCACCTCACCTACGAGGCGCGCAGCAAAAGCCGCCTGCGCTGCTTCGCGGCGAGCGGCGAGGAGGTCGGCCTGTTCCTCGAGCGCGGCCAGCCGCCGCTGGCCGACGGCGACTGCCTGGAGGCCCGCGACGGTCGCCTGGTGCGGGTCGTCGCCCGCCCCGAGCGTCTGCTCCACGTCACCTGCGCCAGCCCGCTGGAACTGACCCGCGCCGCCTACCACCTGGGCAACCGTCACGTCGCCCTGCAGGTCGGCGACGGCTGGCTGCGCCTGCTCGACGACTACGTGCTGAAAGCCATGCTCGAACAGCTCGGCGCCACGGTGGAGGCCATCGAGGCGCCGTTCCAGCCGGAGCACGGCGCCTACGGCGGAGGCCACCACCACTCGCACCATGGCGAGGCGGAGTTCAACTACGCGCCGCGCCTGCACCAGTTCGGCGTGCGCCGGTGAACAGCATCTGGGCGCGCCTGCGCCTGGCCAGCTCGCAGTTGCCGATCGGCGGATACAGCTATTCCCAGGGCCTGGAGGCGGCCCTCGACAATGGCTGGGTGCGCGACGCCGAGAGCGCGCGGACCTGGCTGGTCGACCAGTTGCAACTGAACCTGGCGCGCTTCGAGGCGCCGCTGCTGGCCGGCCTGCTGCGCGCCGCGCTGATCGGCGACTGGGCCGCCTGCGATGCGGCCAGCGAACGCCATAGGGCCAGCCGCGAGACCCGCGAGCTGGCCCAGGAGAGCCGGCAGATGGGCTTTTCCCTGCACCAATTGCTGGAAGCCCTGCCCGAACTCGACGCTCCCGGCCGCGCCTGGCTGGCGCGCCAGGACCCGCCCAATCTCGCCGCCGCCTGGGCGATGGCCGCGCGCGCCTGGCGCCTGGACGCCGAGGAGGCGCTCAGTGCCTGGTTCTGGAGCTGGCTGGAAAACCAGTTGGCGGTGCTGATGAAAACCCTGCCGCTCGGCCAACTGGCCGCGCAGAAACTTGCTTCCAGCCTGCTGCCGGAACTCGACCGCGCCTGCGCCGAGGCGCTGCGGCGGCCCGCCGTCGAGGGCAGCGCCGCGTTCGGTCTGGCGCTGGCCAGCATGACCCACGAAACCCAGTACAGCCGTCTGTTCCGTTCCTAGGAGAAACCCCATGACATCCCAACCCCTGCGTGTCGGCATCGGCGGTCCGGTGGGCTCCGGCAAGACCGCCCTGACCCTGGCCCTGTGCCGCGAACTGCGCGAGCGCTACAACCTCGCGGTGGTCACCAACGACATCTATACCCAGGAAGACGCAGAGTTCCTGGTGCGCAACGAGGCCCTCGCCCCCGAGCGGATCATCGGCGTGGAAACCGGCGGCTGCCCGCACACGGCGATCCGCGAGGACGCCTCGATCAACCTGGAGGCGGTGGACCAGCTCAACCGGCGCTTCCCCGGCCTCGAACTGATCCTGGTGGAATCCGGCGGCGACAACCTGTCGGCCACCTTCAGCCCCGAGCTGTCCGACCTGACCCTCTACGTGATCGACGTTTCCGCCGGCGACAAGATCCCGCGCAAGGGCGGCCCCGGCATCTGCAAGTCGGACCTGCTGGTGATCAACAAGATCGACCTGGCGCCGCTGGTCGGCGCCTCCCTCGACGTGATGGACCGGGACGCCCGGCGCATGCGCGGCGACAAGCCGTTCGTGTTCAGCAACCAGAAGACCGGCCAGGGGCTGGACGAAATCATCGCCTTCATCGAGCGCCAGGGCCTGCTGACCGCCGCCTGACGCCACCTCGCAACGACAAGGAACCGCCAATGAAACTGCCCAAGCTGCTCGCCGCCCTCGCCCTGCTCGCCGCGCCGGCGCTGGCCTTCGCCCACCCCGGCCACGGCGAACACGGCCTGGTCGCCGGCCTCGCCCATCCGCTCACCGGCCTCGACCACCTGCTGGCGATGTTCGCCGTCGGCCTCTGGGCCGCCCAGCAACAGGGAGCCGCGCGCCTCGCCCTGCCCTGCACCTTCGTCGGCACCATGCTGGTCGGCGGGCTGCTCGGCTTCGAGGGCCTGCAACTGCCGTTCATGGAGACCGGCATCGCCGCCTCGGTGCTCGCCCTCGGCCTCTGCGTGGCCCTCGCCGTGCGCCCGCCGCTGGCGCTGGCGATGGCCGCCACCGCGCTGTTCGCCCTGGCCCACGGGGTCGCCCACGGCCTGGAGCTGCCGGACCTCTCCAGCCCCTGGCTGTACGCGCTCGGTTTCGTCGCCGCCACCGCCGCGCTGCACGCCGCCGGCTACGCGCTGGTGCGCTTCCTGCCGCAGGCGGCCGCGCCCCTGGTACGTCTCGCCGGGCTGGCCTCGGCGGGCGCCGGGGTCTGGTTGCTGGCCGGCTGAGCCGCCGCGCCTCCCTCAGCGCCTGATCAGCACCCGCCGACCTTGGTGCACGAGGCGCAGGCCATGGGTCTGCGCCAGCATCGCCAGGGCCAGCGGCAGGTCGTCGACGGGAAAGGTACCGGAGACCCGAAGCGGGTCCAGCGACGGCTCGCACTCGATGCTCTCGCCCCCGTAGCGCATCAGTTCTCCCGCCCACTGCCGCAGCGGCATGTCGTCGGCCACCAGCAGGCCCTGGCGCCAGGCCAGCGCGGCCTCGCTGGCGGACTCGACGGGGCCGATCCGCTGGCGATCGAAGCGCACCCGCTGGCCAGCCTCGATCACCCGGCCATCCGCCGCGCTCGCGGCGCCCTCCGGACGCACCTGGACCGCGCCTTCGTACACCGCCAGCACTGTCTCTGCGCCCTCGCGTCGGACGCTGAAGGCGGTACCCAGCGCGCGCATCAGGCCCTGTTCGGTGCGCACCAGGAACGGCCGCGGCGGCTCGCGCCGATCCGCCGCGGTGCGGAGGTAGATCTCTCCGCGATACAGGCGCAGCAGGCGCTGGCCGGCGTCGTAGCGCACGTCCAGCGCGCTGTCGGTGTTCATCTCGAGCTGGCTGCCGTCCTCCAGCACCAGATCGCGCCGCTCGCCGACGGCAGTGAGGTAGTCGGCGCCGAAGCCGTCGCGCCAGACCTGGGCGCGCCATCCCCACCAGACCAGCGGTGCGCCGCCGAGCAGCAGGGCCAGGCCACGCAGGACCGCGCGCCGGCCGCTGCCGGACGGACGCTCGAGCGCACGCCGGGCCAGCGCCGGCGGCAGCGAACCGATATTCGCCAGCAGACGCTCGGCGCGCCGCCAGGCGCGCTGGTGCTCGGGGCTGCGCGAGCGCCAGGACTCCAGCTCGGCCTGCTGCGCCGGAGCCAGCGGCCCCTCCTGCATCAGCAGCAGCCAGGAGGCGGTCTCCCTGAGCACCTGCGGGGCGATCGCCTCGGCGGCCGGCGGCCCGGAAAGCTCCGTATCGCCCGCCTGCGGCGCCCGGCTGGAAGCGCGGTCATTCATCGGGCATCAGGCTCAGGCAGGTCACGTAGGCCTGGTGGATGAACTTCTTCACCGTCGGCAGCGCGACGCCCAGCGCCTGGGCGATGTCCTTCTGCTTCATGCCGTCCAGCGTCGCCATCAGGAATGCCTGTTTCACCCGCGGTCGCAGGGTGTCGAGCAGCGCGTCGATCTCGTGCAGGGTCTCGACGATCACACTCTGTTGTTCCGGCGACGGCTGCAACGGCTCGGGCAACGTGGCCAGGGCCTCCAGCCAGGCGAGTTCCAGCGATTGGCGACGGCGCCAGCTGACCAGCACGCAGTTGGCGATGCGGGTGAGGTAGGCGCGCGGCTGACGGATCGCGTCACGCTGGCCGCCATCGCGGCTGGCGAGGATGCGCAGGAAAGTGTCGTGGGCCAGGTCGTCGGCCACGCCACGTCCCCAGGAGCGAAGGCGGTAGGCCAGCCAGTTGCGCAACCAGGCATGGTTTTCACGGTAGAGCGTGGCGACGCAGTCGCGGTCCGCTTGCAGGCAGGGGCTTGGCGCATTCATCGGAGGCGCATTCATCGGAATAGTCGGCTGGCTTCAATCGCAAATGAAAACTATTATCACTAATTTTCCGCTGACCACAATGCCGACGCCCTTCCTCGACCGGCCCCGCCGAACCCGAAATATCCCTTTTCCGATCTCGTGCGACAGAGGGAATGAGAGCCCGCAATGACGGGCGCCAACCCTGCGAGCGAAGAAGTCATGTCCCTACAACGCCCTATCCCCAGCCTGGCGCGTCCCTTGTCGCGCCTCTCCCCGCTCACCCTTGCCCTGCGCTGCGCCCTGCTCGGCCTGTCGGCGGTCGGCGCCGGCCTGCTCGGCGGCGGCCTGGCCCACGCGCAGAGCGTCGGCCAGCACAGCGCGGCTACCCGCCTGGACGACGCCACGCCGCGCAGCTACGACATCCCGGCGGGTTCGCTGGGCGCCTCCCTGGGCGCCTTCGCCAGCCAGTCGGGCCTGCTGCTGTCCTTCGACCCCGCGCTGACCCGCGGCCGCACCGCGCCGGCGCTCAAGGGCCGCTACAGCGTACTGGAAGGCTTGCAGCGAGTGCTGTCGAACACCGGCCTGCAGGTCGCGGCGGGAACCTCCGGCGCCTACCTGCTGGTCGAGCCGCGCATGTCCGGAGAAGCCCCGGCCGACCTGTCGCCGGTGGTGGTCTCGGCCGCCGAGCTGGCCGATCCGCAGAAGGAAACCTATACCGCGCCGCGCTCGTCGGTGTACCTCTCCAGCGAAGACATCGACCGCTTCGGCCGGGTTTCCGTGGGTGACCTGCTCCAGGGCATCCCGGGCGTACAGGTCGGCGACAGCCGCAACGGTGGCGCGCTGGACGTCAACATCCGCGGCATCCAGGGGCAGAGCCGGGTGGCGGTGCGGGTCGACGGCGCGGAGCAGGCGCTGGACGTCTACCGCGGCTACGCCGGCACCCAGCAGCGCAGCTACATCGATCCCGACCTGGTCAGCAGCGTGACCGTCGACAAGGGTCCCTCGACCCGCTCGGGCGCGATCGGCGGCAGCGTGGAAATGCGCACCATCGGCGTCAAGGACATCCTGGTCGACGGCAAGGACCTCGGCGTGCGCTTCACCGGCAACGTCTGGAACAACGGCGTCGCCCCGCAGCACCGCAGCGCCAGTTCGAAGACCGAGAATCTCAGCAGCGTGCCGCACGATGACCGCGGCAGCCTGTTCGGCTCCCAGGCCAAGTCCGGCAGCGCCGCCTTCGCCTACCGCAACGAGCATCTGGACCTGGTCGCCGCCTATGCGCAGCGCAATCAGGGCAACTACTTTTCCGGCAAGAAAGGCCAGGACCGCTATCGCGTCTACAACCGCTACGGTCGCGAGGAAAGCAGCGTAGCCAAGGTCTACAACGCAGGAGAGGAAGTGCTCAACTCGTCGTCGGAGACCGAGTCCTACCTGCTCAAGGCGACCTGGCGCATCGCCGACGAGCACACCCTGGACCTCGGCTATCGTCGCTACGACGGGCGCACCGGGGAGATCATGCCGTCGGACATCTTCCGTTTCGGCACCGCCGGCATCTACCAGTACCCATTGAGCGAAGTGAAGATCGACACCTACACCGCACGCTACCGTTACCTGCCCGAGAACAATCCGCTGGTGGACCTCAGTACCGGCCTGTGGATGACCGAGGCGAAGAGCGACATGCTGACCTCGGTGCTGGCACCGCGCTCCCAGGCCTATCGCTCCGACCGCAACTGGACGCGCCAGGACAACCGGCGCATCGGCGGCGACCTGAACAACGTGGCGCGCTTCGAAACCGACTTCGGCGATTTCAAGCTCGACCTCGGCGGCTCGTTCCAGGTCGAAGACATCCAGCCGCAGAAAAGCGTGGTCACCACCCTCCACGACATCAACGCCAACCGCACCCTGAGGGACGCCACCCGCCAGGAATACGGCCTCAACGGCAAGCTCGAGTTCAAGCCGGTCGAGCGCCTGACGCTATGGGGCGGCGGCCGCTACAGCCACTTCAACAGCAAGGACAACGGCATCTCCGCCTCGCCGCGGCGCGAGGATCGCGACATGCGCTTCATCACGGTGAGCAGGCCCGGCTACTACGGCTCGATGATGTGGTTCCCCGACCAGAACGGCCAGTACACCGACGCCACCGATCCGCGCCTCAACAACGGCATCGTCACCAACAACACCAATAATCCGTTCGAAGGCATTCCCTTCGACGAGTTCGGCCCGGCCAACGTGACGGTCCATCCCTCGCGGGTCACCAACGTGGTCACCGGCTACAACTACAGCAAGAAGGGCAGCAGCCGCGGCGGCGGTTTCTCGCCGGCATTCGGGATCAATTTCGAGCTGGCCCCGGATACCTTCGTCTACGCCTCCTACATCGAAGGCCTGCGCCTGCCATCGCTGTTCGAGACCAGCCAGGGCACCCTCCAGGTCGAGCCGGGCAAGGAACTCAAGCCCGAGCGTTCGCGCAGCTGGGAGATCGGTGCCAGCGCGCTGCGCGACAGCCTGTTGGCCGACGGCGACTCGGCGGCGATCAAGCTGGCCTACTTCAACAACACCATCAAGAACTACATCACCCGCTATTACGATCCGGGCCAGATGGGCCTGATGACCTTCAGCAACACCGACAGCTACCGCACCAGCGGTCTCGAACTGCAATCGCACTACGACGCAGGGCGGGTGTTCGCCGACCTGTCGGCGACCTACTACCTGAAGACCGAGACCTGCGACGCCGCCTTCGCCGCCAGGCTGCGCGCCGGCGCCAACCGCTACCAGCGCACCGAGAACACGCCGAACTGCACGCCGGGCAGCTTCATGGGCTCCTATACCAACACGCAGAACCCGCCGCGGCTGGCGACCAACCTGACCGCCGGCCTGCGCTTCTTCGACCAGGCCCTGACCCTGGGCGGGCGCATGACCTATACCTCCGGCCCCACCGCCACGGCGGACAAGCCCTGGCAGGTCGGCGCCACCACACCGCAGATCGAGTACCGCTCGGTGCAGCTGTTCGACCTGTTCCTCAAGTACAAGCTGTTCGAGCACACCGAACTGAATGCCTCGCTGCAGAACCTCACCGACCGCTATTACCTCGACCCGCTGGCACAGAGTTTCATGCCCGCGCCCGGGCGTACCCTGCGGGTGGGGATGCAGGCGAAGTTCTGAGCCGCCCTCTCCCCCTCCAGGCGTTGTCGGCGGAGCGCCGCTCCGGTAGGGCGGATAACCGCCCAGCGGTTATCCGCCGAAGCACCGGGCCTCCCGCTCCCGGTCCCTCCGGAACTGTCCGGAGGAGCGGCGAGACAGCGTCCGTCACCACGACAACGGGTAACTCACCACCAGCCGCGTCTGGTCGAAGTCGCTGTTGAAGCTGCGTCGGTTGCTGGCGTGGTTGAGGCGCACGTTGAGCCGCGCCAGCGGACCGCTCTGCACGGTGTAGCCGAGCTCGACATCGCGCTCCCATTCCTTACCGCCGCTACCGGCCTTGGTGGTGGCGTTCGAGCCATGGCCGTAGCGGACCATACCGATCAGGCCGGGCCAGCCGAGGCCGACGAAATCGTAGTCGTAGCGAACCTGCCAGGAGCGTTCGTCGGCGTTGGTGAAGTTGCCGTTGAACATGTCGTTGCCCATGCTCCGCCCACTGCTGCCGTAGACCGACTGCCAGCCGCTGTCGCCGCCGACCTTCTGCAGGCCAAGGTAGAAGGTGTGCAGGCCGATGCCGGCAGAAAATAGGCCGTAGACGGTATGGCTGTCGATCTCGCCGGCGCGCGCGGCGCCGTCGTCGCGGTCGACGAACAGGCCGAGGTTGGCGCCCAGGGTCCAGTCGCCGACACGCTGCTTGTGCAGCAGGTTGGCGTAGTTCTGCCGGTAGATGTCCTCCAGTTGCCCGTGCCACAGGCCCAGTTGGGTGCGCTCGCGGTTGAAGCGGTATTCGGCGCCGGCGTAGTTGAAACCGTCCGACTCCTGCGTCGGCGCGCTCCAGGCCGACAGGTCCTGCATGTCCGCCGAATTGCGCAGGCTCACCGCGTCGAAGCGTCCGGCCTGCAGGGCCAGGCCCGGCAGCTCGCGGGAAACCACGGCGAAGCCGCGGAACGTCTGCGGCAGCAGGCGTCCGTCGTCGTAGCGCAACAGCGGAATGTCCGGGAGCATCTCGCCGATCTTCAATTCGCTGGCCGAAACGCGCAGCTTGGCGGCCACGCCGACACGCCCATAGTCGTCCGCCGCGCGACCATCATCGTGCAACGGAAGAAGCTCGGAATTGCTGGTGCCACGTCCGCTGTTCAGCTTCACGCCGAACAGGCCGATGGCGTCGAGGCCGACGCCGACCGTGCCCGGGGTATAGCCGGAACTGAACTTGAGGATGAAGCCCTGCGCCCACTCGTCCACCAGGCTCTTGCCGGCATCGTGGTCGCGGAAATCGCGGTTGAAGTAATAGTTGCGCAGGACCAGGTCAGTCTTCGCATCCTGCAGGAAGCCGCCCTCGGCAGCTTGCGCGGCAAGACAGGCGAGCATCGGCAGGACCGCCCCTGCATTGCGCGGGATTGCGGTTTTACGACGGATTTTCATTGTTATTGTGCTCCGTTTTTCAGGGACGACCGGGCCCCGGCAGCCTCTGCGGGCCACCTGGCGACGACGGTCGGGTCAGCGGCGGGGCGCGGGCCCCGCCGCCAGGGTCAGAACGGGTACTGGCGCGGCGCGTGCTGCACGCTGATCCAGTGGTCGGTGGTGAATTCCTCGATGGCCCAGTCGCCGTTGAAGCGGCCAAGTCCGGAGTTCTTCTCGCCGCCGAACGGCGCGTTGGCCTCGTCGTTCACCGGAATGTCGTTGACGTGGGTCATCCCCGCGCGAAGCTGGCGGGCAAAGCGCACCGCGCGTTCCAGGTCGCGGCTGAACACCGCGCTGGACAGCCCGTATTCGCTGGCGTTGGCCAACTCCAGCGCATGCGCCTCGTCGCGCGCGCGGAGCAGGCCGACCAGCGGGCCGAAGATTTCATCGCGGGCGATCTCCATCGTCGCGCTGACCTCGCCGAATACGTGCGGAGCCAGCAACTGCCCATCAACGCCGCCCTCGTACAGCGGCTTGGCGCCTTCCTGGCGGGCCAGGCGGATCTTTTCCAGCAGGCCTTCGAGCTGGCGCGCGTTGACGATCGGCCCGACCGCGGTATCGGCGCGCTGCGGATCGCCGACGCGGAGACCCTTGACCCGCTCGACGAAGCGCGCGGCGAAGGCGTCGTAGAGGCTGTCCTCGACGATGATACGGTTGATCGCCATGCAGATCTGCCCCTGGTGGAGGAACTTGCCGAACACCGCGGCATTCACCGCCTGCTCCAGGTCGGCGTCGCCGAGCACCACGAACGGACTGTTGCCGCCCAGCTCCAGCGCCACGTGCTTGAGGTGCGCGCCGCCGCTGGCGATGCGGCCGATGTTGCGGCCCACCGGGGTCGACCCGGTGAAGGTCACCAGGCCCGGCACCGGGTGCTCGACGAAGGCGTCGCCGATCTCACTGCCGGGGCCGACCACCACGCTGAACAGCCCGGCCGGCAGCCCGGCCTCTTCGAAGATCCGCGCCAGCAGCAGTCCGCCGCAGACCGGCGTGTCGCTGGCCGGCTTGACCACCACCGCGTTGCCCAGCGCCAGGGCCGGGGCGATGGAACGCTGGGTCAGGTGCAGCGGGAAGTTCCACGGGCTGATCACCCCGACCACGCCGATGGCGCTGCGGTAGACCCGGCTTTCCTTGCCCGGCACGTCGGACTCGACGATGCGCCCGTGCACCCGTGCCGGGAACGACGCCGACTCCAGGGTGATCGCGCGCGCCGCGCCCCATTCGATCTCGGCCTTCAGGCGGGTGCTGCCGGACTCGCGGATGAGCCAGTCGACGATCTCCTCGTGGCGGCGGTCGAACACCTCCACCGCCTTGTACAGCACCGCCGCGCGTGCCGAGGGGCCAAGCGCGGCCCATGCCGGCTGGACCTCGGCGGCCTTGGCGTAGGCGGCATCGAGGTCGTCGCGGTCGGCCTGCTCGATCTCCAGCAGCAGGCTGCCGTCGAACGGATTGCTCACCTTCAGCCGGCGGCCGGCCCGGCCGTGGCGCCACTCGCCGGCCAGGGGCTGGAGACCGAGGTCGGTATAACGGGAATCGCTCATCGCTCTTCTCCTCTTTCGAAAATCACAGGGGTTTCTTCGCCGTCGCGTCGACGGACGCTTCCGCCGGCACGCGCGGCCGCAGGTGGATGCAGGCGATCGCCAGCGCGCCGATCACGCCAGGCGCGGCGAAGGCCAGGAAGTTCTGCTGGAACGGCAGCTCCAGGGCCAGCAGGCTGCCGCCGAGCATCGGCCCGGCGATGGCGCCGAGGCGGCCGACACCGGCGGCCCAGCCGACCCCGGTGGAGCGCACCCAGGCCGGATAGAACTGCGCGGCGTAGGCATGGATCACCGCCAGGGTGCCGATGGTGGTGGCGCCGGCCACCACCAGCAGGCCGTTGAGCAGCCAGGGGCCTGGCCCCAGGCCGAGGGCCGCCAGGGAGGCCGCGGCCAGGGCGAAGAACAGCACCAGGGTGCGGCCGGCGCCGAGGCGGTCGGCCAGCCAGCCGCCGAACAACGCGCCGAGGGTCGCCCCGACATTCAGAGTGACGAGGAACGCCAGGCTCGAACCGAGGGCGTAGCCGCCGCCGGCCATCAGCTTCGGCAACCAGGTGTTGAGCCCGTAGCGCATCAGCATGCACATGGCGAAGGCCACCCACAGCAGCAGGGTGCCCACTGCCTGGCGCCCCTCGAACAACTGGGCGACCCGTCCGCTCGGCGCTTCGGCCGCGACAGCGTTCGCCCGCTCGGCGCCGGGCCGGTAGTCGGGATCGACCTTGCGCAGCAGCGCGTCCAGTTCGGCGCGGCGGCCCTTGAGTTCGAGGAACGCCGCCGACTCCGGCAACCAGCGCAACATCAGCGGCACCGCCAGTACCGGCAGCACCGCCACGTAGAACACCGATTGCCAGCCCCAGGCGGGGATCATGGCGATCGCCAGTAGCGCCGAGAGCACCGCGCCCACCGAGTAGAAGGCCGACATCACCGTGACCAGGGTGCTGCGCCGCCCGGCCGGGGCGAATTCGCTGATCAGGTTGATCGCGCTGGGCACCAGCGCGCCCAGTGCCAGGCCGGTGAAGAAGCGTCCGGCGCCCAGTTCCAGCGGGTCGCGGGCGTGCCCGGTGAGGAAGGCGGCGAGGCTCGCCAGCAGGGTGGTGGCGATCACCAGGCGGCGCCGGCCGAAACGGTCCGCCAGCGGCGCCAGCAGGGTGCCGCCGAAGAGCATGCCGAACAGCGCGCAACTGCCGAGGGTGCCGGCCTGCACCGGGCTCAGCTGCCACTCCTGCATCAGGCGTGGCACCACCGAGCCGTAGATGACCATGTCGTAGCCGTCGAACAGCATGATGAAACACCCCCAGCCGAGGATCAGCCAGTGAGTACGGTTAAAGCGGGCAGCGTCGATCACCGCCGCAGCGGATTGCCTGTTCATACCAACCTCTCTCTTGTTCTTGTTATGGGCGCACGCGGGCGTCGGTCGGCACCGCCCACTCTGGCATGGGGCGGCGCCGTGGAACATCAGGGTTCGATGGTTTGCGTCGGCACCTCGATCAAAACCGGGCGATCAGCGGCCAGGGCATGCTTCAAGGCGCTTTCCAGCTCTTCGCGGGTGGCCGCGTGGAGCGCCTCGACGCCATAGCCGCGGGCGATCGCGCAGAAGTCCAGGCCGGGCACGTCGAGCCCCGGCGCATCGGGCACCTCGAGCACCCCGGCGAACCAGCGCAGGGCGCCGTAGGTACCGTTCTTGAGGATGATGAACACCGCCGGCACACGGTATTGCGCGGCGCTCCAGAGTGCGGTGATGCCATAGTTGGCCGAGCCGTCGCCGATGATCCCGATCACCTGCCGCCGCGGCTGCGCCAGTTGCGCGCCGACCGCCGCCGGCAGGCCGAAGCCGAGTCCGCCGGCGGCCGGGAAGAAGTAGCTGCCCGGCTCGCGCATCTCCACGCGCTGCCAGAAGGCGGTCACGGTGGAAGTCGACTCCTTGACGAAGATGGCGTCGCGCGGCGCCAGCGCATCGATCACGTCGAACACGGTTTCCGGCCGCAGCGGTCCGCCCTCCTCGGCCAGCGCCGGCGGTCGCGGCAGCGCCTCGGGCAACGGCCGCGCACTGGGGCGGACCTGTTCGAGCAGTGCCTCGAGGGTCAGCGCGATGTCGCCGACCAACGCGTCGCCCATCGGCGCCCGTGCCGCTTCGCCGGGATCGCAGGTGACCTGCACCAGCTCGGCGCCGGCCGGCAGGTAATCGCCGGGGGCGAACTGGTGATAGCGGAACACCGGCGCGCCGACCACCAGGATCAGGTCGTGGCCGTCCAGCAGCCGGCTGATCCCGGCGATGGCCGCCGGCAGCACGCCGCGGAAGCAGGCATGGCGGGTGGGGAACGGACAACGCGAGGCCGACGGCGCGACCCAGGCCGGCATCCGCAGCTTCTCCGCCAGTTGCACGGCCAGGCCGTTGGCATTCGCCCCGTCGACGTCCGGACCGAGCACCAGCACCGGGTTGCGCGAGCGCGACAGGCGCTCGCCGAGTTCGGCCAGCAATGCCGGCGCCGGCAGCGCGGCGCCGCTGACCTGGCGCGCGGCCAGGTGTTCGACGCCGGCCGGCGCCGGTTGCGCCCAGTCGTCGTAGGGAATCGACAGGTACACCGGCGCCCGCGGCGGCAGGCTGGCGGTCTGGATCGCCTGGCTCAACGCGCGCGGCACATCCTGGGCGCAGGCCGGCTCGTGGCTCCATTTCACCAGCGGCTTGGGCAGTTGTCCGGCATCGACATTGGCGAGCATCGCCTCGACCCCGATCATCGAGCGCACCTGCTGCCCGGCGGTGATGACCAGGGGGCTATGGGAGTACCAGGCGTTGGTCAGCGCGCCCATGCCGTTGCCGGTGCCCGCCGCCGCATGCAGGTTGACGAAGGCCGGGCGGCCGCTGGCCAGGGCGAAGCCATCGGCCATGCCGACCACCGCGCCCTCGTGCAGGCCGAGGATGTAGCGGAAATCCTCGGGGAAGTCCTTGAGGAACGGCAGCTCGTTGGAGCCGGGGTTGCCGAAGACGGTGGTCAGGCCGTGGCGACGGAGGATCTCGTAAGACGCGGAATGGACGGTTTTCATGCAGGCCTTCAAGCTCGTTTCCTGGATTTGCGCTACTGTTGCAGCCGCTCGATAATCAATCAAATCGATACTCTTTCTATAAAAAATAGAACTGGTCTATATGAGTCCGATCGATCTCAACCTGATCCGCACCTTCGTCACCCTCTACGAAGCGGGCAGCGTGACCCTCGCCGCGGAGCGCCTGTTCGTCACCCAGCCATCGGTGAGCTACGCCCTGGCGCGCCTGCGCGAACTGTTCGACGACGCGTTGTTCACCCGCACCCGCGACGGCATCCAGCCGACCTTCGTCGCCGAGCAGCTCTACGGCACCTTCCGCGAGTCGCTGACGCGCATCGAGGGCGCGGTACAGAGCGTTCGCCACTTCGATCCGGCGACCACCGAGCGACGTTTCCGCATCGCCCTCACCGATCTCGGCGAGGTGGGTTTCCTCTCGCTGATCCTCGAACGCCTGACCCGCGACGCGCCGTTCGCCGAAGTGGAAGTGCTGCCGCTGCAGGTGGACGAGGTCGGCGCCTGGCTGAGCAGCGCCAAGGTCGACGCGGCGATCTGCCGCCAGCCGGTGCCCGGCGCGCGCAGCCAGCGGGTCCTGCACGAGCGCTACGTGTGCCTGCTCAGCGACCGCCACCCACGGATCGGCGACAGCCTGAGCCTGGAGCAGTACCTGGCCGAGCGGCACATCGTGGTGACCCGCACCTCCGGCCACGGCATCGCCGAGGACGTGCTCGAGGCCATGCAGGTGCGGCGCCGCATCAGCCTGCGGGTGCCGCACTTCTCGGTGCTGCCGAAGATCATTCCCGGTACCGAGCTGCTGACCATCCTGCCGGCGCAGATCGCCTATCGCTTCGTCGCCGAAGGCGGCATGCGCATGCTCGAACTGCCCTTCACCCTGCCGCCGTTCGACGTCTCCCTGCACTGGCACGAGAGCAGCGAACGCTCGGCGGCGCTGAACTGGTTCCGCACCACCATCGCCGAGGCGATCATCGCCGCCCAACGCTGAAACGCCGGCGGCCCTCACGCAGCGTCTCCCAGCGTCGGCGAGCGCTCGCGACGCCGCGCACCGAGCAGCGGCAACACGGCGGCCGCGGCGACGAACACCGCCGCGAACGCCCCATAGAGGGACAGCGGCTGCCAGCCGTCGTCGAGCAGGAGCCCGGCCACCAGCGGCGAGAGGATCGCCCCACCGCGACCGACGCCGATCCCCCAGCCGACCCCGGTGGCGCGCACCGAGGCGTCGTAGAGGCTCGGCGCCAGGGCATACAGGCCGGCCACGCAGGCGTTGGCGCAAAGCCCGATCAGCAGTCCCAGCGGCAAGGCCGCGCCGGGCAGCCCGGCGCTCAGCGAGAACAGCGCGAGCAGAGCGGCGGTAAGCAGCATGAACAGCGCCAGCACCCGTTCCAGGCGAAAGCGCGCGGCAAGCCCGCCGAGCAAGGCGGCACCGAAGATCCCGCCGATGCTCAGCAGGGTGCCGCCGGTGATGCCCTGGGCGGTGGACAGGCCGGCGGCGACCAGCAGCTTCGGCGTCCAGCTCATGATGAAGTAGAAGCCGAACATCACCAGGAAGAACAGCGCCCAGAGCAGCAGCGTGGTGCGTCGCTGGGCGACGCAGAGCAACCGGGCGAGGCGGCTACCGTGCTCCGCTCCGCCGCCAGGCGGGCTCGGCAGTTCGGCGAGCGCCGCGCGGCCCAGGCGCCGGGCCAGCGCGTTGACCCGTTGCAACGCCCGCGGCGGCCGGCGCGCCAGGAGGAAGTCCAGCGACTCCGGCAGGCACAGGCAGACCAGCGGGATCACCGCCAGGGTCAGGCCAGCGCCGAAGACGAACACCGAGCGCCAGCCCCAGGCGCCGATCAGCCATACCGCGAGCAGTCCGCCAAGGGTCGCGCCGAGCGCGTAGCCGGTGGATTGCAGGCTTACCGCCAGGCCGCGCCAACGGCGCGAGGCGTACTCGCTGGCGATCACGTTGCTGCTGGCGAGGATGCCGCCGATACCCAGCCCGGTCAGCCCGCGCAGCAACGCCAGTTGCCAGGCCGCCTGGCTCAGCGCCGAGGCGAGCATGCCCAGGCCCGACAGCGCCAGGCAGGCGAGGATCAGCGGGCGGCGCCCCCAGCGGTCGGCCCAGGGCGCGATGAACAGCGAGCCGGCGGCCATGCCGAAAAGGCCGGCGCTGAGCAGCAGGCCGATCTCGGCGCCGCCCAGGTTCCATTCGGCGGCCACCGAAGATGCGGTGAAGGCCATCACCAGCACGTCGAAGCCATCGATCAGGTTGAGCACGATGCACACAGCCACCGCCAGCCACTGGAACGGCCGCATCGGTTCGTCGTCGAGAGCGCGGCGCAAGTCCCGGTTCATGGGCGGCCCTCCCCGAGCGGACAGGAAAGAAGCGACGGCAGGCGGGAGCGAGGCGCGGGAATGCAGGAATCCATCATCGGGAAGACCCTTTTTCTTGTTGTTGTAGGCACGGCAAGCGCAGGCACCCTGGCACCGTTGCGTCGATGCCGCAATCCTATTGGATCCATTTGTGCGACAAGAAAACGGAAGGCCAGCGGATATTCCACTGTCAGCGAAATCTGAGAAAGGCTCTGGAACGAGATAATTGAGCGATTTATTCCTGAAGTTTTTTATGTGCGACTATCGAACGGATTATTTTTTGTACAGAAGCGGTTGACTTGGAAAAGTTGCCTCGCGAATCATTGGATCCAATTACAAAAAAAACGAGAGGATCCGACGATGTTTCCGAAGAACGCCTGGTACGTGGCCTGCACCCCCGACGAACTGGCCGGCAAGCCGCTCGGCCGACGCATCTGCGACGAGCCGATGGTTTTCTACCGAGGCGAGGACGGCCGCGTGGCGGCCCTCGAGGATTTCTGCCCGCACCGTGGCGCGCCGCTGTCGCTGGGCTTCGTCGAGGACGGCGTGCTGGTCTGCGGCTACCACGGCCTGGCGATGGGCGAGGACGGTCGCACCCGCGCGATGCCCGGCCAGCGGGTCCGCGGCTTCCCCTGCATCCGTCGCTTCCCGGTGCAGGAGCGGCACGGCTTCGTCTGGGTTTGGCCGGGCGCGGAAGAACAGGCCGACGCCGCGCTGATACCCCGCCTGGAATGGGCGGAAAGCCCTGATTGGGCCTATGGCGGCGGGCTGTACCACATCCACTGCGACTATCGCCTGATGATCGACAACCTGATGGACCTGACCCACGAGACCTATGTCCATGCGTCCAGCATCGGCCAGAAGGAAATCGACGAGGCCGCGCCGACCACGCGGGTGGAAGGCGACGAGGTGATCACCAGCCGCCACATGCAGAATGTCATGGCCCCGCCGTTCTGGCGCATGGCCCTGCGCGGCAACGGCCTGGCCGACGACGTGGCGGTGGACCGCTGGCAGATCTGCCGCTTCACGCCGCCCAGCCACGTGCTGATCGAGGTCGGCGTGGCCCACGCCGGCCACGGCGGCTACCAGGCGCCGGCGGAGCGCAAGGCGGCGAGCATCGTGGTCGACTTCATCACCCCGGAGAGCGCCACTTCCATCTGGTACTTCTGGGGCATGGCGCGCAACTTCCAGGCCCACGACCAGGCGCTCACCGAGAGCATTCGCGAAGGCCAGGGAAAGATCTTCGGCGAAGACCTGGAAATGCTCGAAAGCCAGCAGCGCAACCTGCTGCGCCATCCACGGCGCGACCTGCTGAAACTGAACATCGACGCCGGCGGCGTGCAGGCCCGGCGCATCATCGAGCGCCTGCTGGCGGACGAGCGCCAGGCCGCCGCCCCCAACCGCGCCCAGGCCTGACGGGAGCCTTCGCCATGATCGAGGTCATCGTCGGCGCCATCCGCCTGGAGGCGCAGGATATCCACAGCTTCGAACTGTTCCGGGCCGACGGGGCGGCCCTGCCGTCCTTCGAGCCGGGCGCACACATCGACCTGCACCTGCCCAACGGCCTGGTCCGCCAGTACTCCCTCTGCGGCCCCGCCGAACGGCCGCGCCACTACCGTATCGCCGTACTCCGCTGCCGCGACTCGCGCGGCGGCTCGGCCACGCTGCACGCCGAACTGCGGGTCGGCCAGCGGCTGCGCATCGGCGAGCCGCGCAATCTCTTCCCGCTGTCGCCGGAGCCCGGTCCGCGCCTGCTGTTCGCCGGCGGCATCGGCATCACGCCGCTGCTGGCGATGGCCGAACGCCTGGCCCGCGATGGCGCCAACTTCCAGTTGCACTACTGCGCGCATTCCGCCGAGCGCGCGGCCTTCGTCGACTATCTTGACCGGTGCGCCTTCGCCGACCGCGTGCACTGCCACTTCGACCACGGCGACAGCAGCCGCCGCGCGGACCTTCGCGCCCTGCTGGCGGCCAGTCCACGCGACGCCCAGCTATACCTTTGCGGGCCGGCGGGCTTCATGCAGTGGATCGAAGAAAGCGCCCGCGAACTGGGCTGGGAAGCAAGCCGCTTGCATCGCGAGCACTTCGCCGCCGCGCCACGGGACGCCAATGCGGACGGCACCTTCGAAGTGCAGTTGGCGAGCAACGGGGCGCTGATCCGGGTCGCCGCCGGGCAGACCGTGCTGGCGGCCCTGCGCGAAGCCGGGGTGGACCTGCCGGCCTCCTGCGAGCAGGGCATCTGCGGCACCTGTCTGACCCGCGTGCTGGACGGCGAGCCGGAGCATCGCGACCTCTACCTCAGCGAAGAGGAGCAGGCCGCCAACGATTGCTTCACGCCCTGCTGTTCGCGTTCGCGCAGCCCACGGCTGGTGCTGGATCTCTAGTCGGCGGCGACGTCGCCGTGAAGCACGGTGACGCCCTTCCGCGCCGGATCGAAGTAGTCGGCGTAGCGCAAGGTCGCGTTGGCGTGCTCGCGCATGATCGCCTCGGCGCGCGCCCCCTGGCCGTTGACCAGCGCGTCGACCACCGCGTGGTGCTGCATGTGGGCGAAGTTGAAACGGCGGAATTCCTGCTCGAGATTGTCGCGATCCACCGCCAGGGCGCTCACCGAGGCGAACGGCAGGTGGTCGTTGCGCGCCAGCGCCACGGCGATCGCCGGGTTGCCGCTGGCCTCGATGATGGTGCGGTGGAAGCGCATGTTCATGCGCTGGTAGCGCTCCAGCTCCTCCAGCAGGACCTGGCCGTTGGCGAACAATCGGTCGCCCTCGGCCAGGCATTCCTCCAGGGTCGCCCGTGCCTCGGCGGACAGCCCGCGCTCGGCCGCCTGGCGTGCCGCCAGGCCTTCCAGAACGCCGCGCACCTCGACCGCGCCGGCGATATCCTCGCGGGTCACCGCGCGCACCCTGTAGCCGCGCCCGGTCTTGCACAGCAGGCCTTCCTGCTCGAGGGTACGCAGGGCGATGCGCACCGGCATGCGCGAGACCTGCAGGCGTTCGGCGGTGGGAATCTCGACGATGCGCTCGCCGGCGGCGAGTTCGCCGGAAGCGATCAGCTTGCGCAGCTCGGCCAGCACGCGTTGGCCCGGTTTGCTCATGGAATTCGCTTATTCGATCGGGACGACCGGGGCATCATAGCGCGCCCCGGCCGCCTCCGCCGGTCAGCTTTCGCGGTGGATGGCGAAGCCGGCCCAGGACTGGCTCACCGGCATGATCTCGAGGCTGTTGATGTTCAGGTGGGCGGGCTGGTTCATGATCCAGAAGATGGTCTCGGCGATGTCTTCCGGCTGGATCGGATGGGCCCCGGCGTAGGTCTTGTCGTAGCGCGCCTGGTCGCCGCCGAAGCGGACCAGGGAGAACTCGCTCTCGCACAGCCCCGGCTCGAGGTTGGTCACGCGCACCCCGGTGCCCTGCAGGTCGCAACGCAGGTTCAGGGAGAATTGCTCGACGAAGGCCTTGGTGCCGCCGTAGACATGGCTACCCGGATAGGGCCACTTGCCGGCCACCGAACCCAGGTTGACGATGCTCGCCCCGGCGCCGTGGGCGATCAGCCGCGGCAGCAGCAGGCGCGTGCTGTAGAGCAGGCCCTTGATGTTGGTGTCGACCATGGTGTCCCAGTCGTCCAGGTCGCAGGACTGCGCCGGGTCGGTGCCCAGCGCCAGGCCGGCGTTGTTGATCAGGCCGCGCAGGGTGGCGAACTCTTCCGGCAGGTTGTCCACGGCCGCGCTCATCGCCGCGCGGTCGCGCACGTCCAGGGTCAGCGGCAGCACCCGGGTCTTCGCCGAAAGCTCGCCGGCCAGGGCCTGCAGACGCTCCTCGCGACGGCCGGTGAGCACCAGCGACCAGCCGGCCTCGGCGAAACGACGGGCGCAGGCTTCGCCGAAGCCTGAGGTGGCGCCGGTGATGAACAGGGTGGACGACATGGGCATCTCCTCGTACGGGGCGGAAAAACGATGTCCGGGGATTCTAGAGCCTCGCCGTGCCCGGTTGGCCATACAGTTGCGCACGAGTTTGCCGAGGCGCCTGCTCAAGAAACGACCAACCTCGCGGAGCCCGCACCGTGCTTGGGCCGCAGCGAACAGCCACCAACTTGTCCACAGGGCGTCGCACAGTTTTCCTGAACAACTGTGGCAGCGGCATGACCACGCGCTGGGGATAAGTGCCCCGGCGCGAGCACTGATCATTTTCTGACCAGCCACGCCTAACCCTCGCCAATTCAGGGGCTTGGCGGTTCTTACCCACCTTATCCACAAGCCCCCGCACAGAAATCCTGAACAACCTCAGGCGGCGTTATCCACAACCCGGCGCGCGGCGACCAGGTCCTCCAGCGCATAACCCACCGACTTGAACAGGGTGATTTCCCCGGGATCGCCGCGCCGCCCAGCCCCGCCCAGCAAGTCGCGCAGTTCGGTGGATATCGCCTCGTGCCCGATGGCGCCTTCGGCGATCGCCTGCAACAGGTCGCCGGCTTCTTCCAGCGCGCCTGCGCGGGTGTCCACCACGATCCGCGCGCGCGCCACCGCCAGGGCGTCGGTCTCGCGCATGGACGGCAGGAAGGCGCCAACCAGGTCGAGATGGACGCCCGGCTTCAGCCATGCGCCGCGCACCAGCGCTTCGCGGGAGGTGGTAACGCAACTGACGCAGTCGGCCGCCTCCACCGCCGCGCGCAGCCGGGCGGCCAGCGCGGCGGCCTTGGCCGGATCGCGGCCCCAGATGTCGATGTGGCGATAGTCGCGCACGCAGGCGTGGGCCCGCACCATGTGCGCAGCCAGGGTTCCGCAGCCGACCACCAGCAGGCGCCGCGCATCGTCCCGCGCCAGGTAGTCGGCGGCCAGCGCCGAGCTGCAGGCGGTACGCCGGGCGGTCAGTTCCGAAGCCTCCAGCAACGCCAGCGGGCGACCGTCTTCGCCGTCGAACAGGGCGAACACCGCGGCCACCGCCGGTAGGCCACGCGCGCCGTTGCCGGGGAACACCGTCACCAGTTTCACGCCGATCCCCTCGCCGGCCTGCCACACCGGCATCTGTAGCAACGAGGCCTGCCCCGGCAAGGCATGGCAGCTGCGCAGCGGCGCACTGCAAGGCTTGGCCAGGCCGATGCGCAACGCCTCGATCAGTTGTGGATAAGACAGGCGCTCGGCGACCTCGGCGTTGCTGAAAAAGCGCAGGCTGTGCATAAGTCGAGTTTCCTCCGTGGCTCCAAGGCAGCGCCCGCCCCGGCGGCCAGGCAGCCGGGGCGGGGCGCGCTCAATGTCCGCCGAGATAGGCGTTGCGCACCTCCTGGTTGCCGAGCAGTTCTTCGCCGCTGCCGCTCATGCGGATTTCCCCGGTGACCATCACGTAGGCGCGATCGGAGAGCTTCAGCGCATGGTTGGCGTTCTGCTCGACGAGGAAGATGGTCATGCCGCTCCTGGCCAGCTCGCGCAGGGTCTGGAAGATCTGCTTGACCACGATCGGCGCCAGGCCCAGGGAGGGCTCGTCGAGCAACAGCAGCTTCGGCCGGCTCATCAGCGCGCGGGCGATGGCGAGCATCTGCTGCTCGCCGCCGGACATGGTCATGGCGCGCTGGTTGCGCCGCTCCTTCAGGCGCGGGAACAGCTCGAACATGCGCTGCATGTCCTCCTCGGCGTGGTCCATGCCGATGGGAATGGTACCCATCAGCAGGTTTTCCTCGACGCTCATGTCGGGGAACACCCGGCGTCCTTCCGGCGACTGCGCGATGCCGTTGGACGCCACGTAGTGCGCCGACTTCTGGCGGATGTCCTGGCCGCGATAGAGGATCTGCCCGGCCGCCGCGCGCGGCTGGCCGAAGATCGACATCAACAGCGTCGACTTGCCCGCGCCGTTGGCACCGATCAGGCTCACCGTCTCGCCCTCGTTGACCTGCAGCGAGACCTTCTTCAGCGCCTGGATCGGCCCGTAGAACACGTCCACCTCACGGAATTCCAGCAACGCCGCGCTCATGACAGCTCCTCTTCGTCGGCACCGAGATAGGCGGCGATCACCTTCTCGTCATGGCGGATCTGTTCGGGGTTGCCACGGGCGATCACGTCGCCGTGGTCGAGCACGATGATGTGGTCGGAGATGTTCATCACCATGCCCATGTCATGCTCGATCAGCAGTACGGTGATCCCGTGGTGGTCGCGCAGGTAGCGGACGATGTTGCTCAGGGCGTGGGTCTCGGCCGGGTTGAGGCCGGCGGCCGGTTCGTCCAGGCAGATGAGTTCCGGCCGCGTGCACATGGCCCGGGCGATCTCCAGGCGCCGTTGCTGGCCGTAGGACATCTCGCCGGCCAGGCGGTTGGCGCAGTCCACCAGGTCGACCACCTCCAGCCAGTAGAACGCGTGGTCCAGCGCCTCGCTCTCGGCGCGGCGATAGCCGGGAGTGTTGAGGATGCCGGCGAGCAGGTTGCGGTTGACGAACATGTGCTGCGCCACCAGCAGGTTCTCCACCACCGACATGTCCTTGAACAGGCGGATGTTCTGGAACGTCCGCGCCAGCCCGGCGCGGTTCACCAGGTGGGTGCCGCCGAACATCTTGTAGTAGAGGCGACTGCCCAGTTGCGGCGGCTTGACGAAGTCGTCCAGCTGGAACGGCTCGCCGAGCACCTGGATGACGTCCGTGGTGCGCCCCTGGGTGTTGAGCAGGATGTTGCCGCCGGTGGCCTTGTAGAAGCCGGTGAGGCAGTTGAACACGGTGGTCTTGCCGGCGCCGTTGGGGCCGATCAGCGCGGTGATCGAACCGCGCTCGACGTCGAGGTTGACGTCGTTGAGCGCCTTGATGCCGCCGAAGTGCATCATCAGGTGCTCGACGCTGAGGATCTTGTCGCTCATGGCGCCACCCCCTTGCGCGGGGCGAAGCCCACCCGGCTGATGCGGATCAGCCCGCGCGGCCGCCAGATCATCATCACCACCATGAGTATCCCGAGCAGCAGCACGCGGATGTCGGCGAAGCTGCGCAGCAGCTCCGGCGCCACGGTGAGGACGAAGGCGGCGATCACCACCCCGACCGTCGAGCCCATGCCGCCGAGCACGACGATGGCGAGGATCAGCGCCGACTCGAAGAAGTTGAACGAGGACGGGTTGACGAAGCCCTGGTAGCTGGCGAAGAACACCCCGGCCAGTCCCGCGGTGGAGGCGCCGAGCATGAACGCCGAGAGTTTCACCAGCACATGGTTTAGGCCCATCGCGCGACAGGCGATCTCGTCCTCGCGCAGCGCCTCCCAGGCGCGCCCGACCGGCATCCGGGTCAGCCGGTGCTTGATGTAGAGCACCAGCAGCACGACCAGGAACAGCACCACGTAGATGAACAGGAACTTCATGTTGGGGTTGTAGGCGATGCCGAGGAACTCGTGGATCGGCACCCCGCCATCCTTGGCCCGGCGGCCGAACTCCAGGCCAAGGAAGGTCGGCGCCGGCGCCGGCATGCCGTTCGGCCCGCCGGTGAAGGACAGCCAGTTGTTCAGTACCAGGCGGATGATCTCGCCGAAGCCCAGGGTGACGATCGCCAGGTAGTCGCCATGCATGCGCAACACCGGGAAGCCGAGGATCGCCCCGGCCACCGCGGCGGTCAGCGCGGCCAGCGGCAGGACGGTCCAGAAGCCCAGGCCGAGGTACTGGTAGCCCAGCGCCAGGCCATAGGCACCAATGGCGTAGAAGGCCACGTAGCCGAGGTCAAGCAGCCCGGCGAGGCCGACCACGATGTTCAGGCCCAGGCCCAGCAGCACGTAGATCAGGCCGAGGATGACCACCGCCAGCAGGTACTTGCTGGCGAAGAAGGGGAAGATCACCGCGGCCACCAGGATCAGCGGCACGATCCAGCGCAAGCGGGTCTTGTAACCCGGCGGCAGGACGTGGACGCCGCTGCCAGCCCCCTCGAAGCGCTCCAGCACGGCCCGCCCGCCGCGGGTCTGCAGGTAGAGGCTGAGCAGGAAGCGCCCGGCCATCACGATCGCGATGATCCAGCCGACCCGCTCGTAATGCAGGTTGAAGCCGTAGCCGTCGAGGACCACGCCGACGATGGGGCCGAACACCACCAGGGCGATCAACCCGGAGAGCACGGCATCGAGGACGCACTGCTTGAGATCGATGGAAGTCTCGTTGCTCATCGTCGTCCCCTTACACCTTGGCGATCTGCGGGCGGCCGAGCAGGCCCTGGGGACGGAAGATCAGGATCAGTACCAGCAACGAGAAGGCGAACACGTCCTTGTAGTCGGTGTTGACCATCCCCGAGAACTGCGCCTCGGCCACTCCCAGCACCAGGCCGCCGAGCATCGCCCCGGGCAGCGAGCCGATGCCGCCGAGCACCGCCGCGGTGAACGCCTTGATGCCGATGATGAAGCCGGCGTAGAAGTCGAAGGTGCCGTAGTTCATGGTGATCAGCACCCCGGCCAGGGCGGCCATCGCGGCGCCGATGACGAACACGTAGGAGATCACCCGGTCGGTGTTGATCCCCAGGATCGAAGCCATCTTGCGGTCCTGCTGGGTCGCCCGGCACATGCGCCCGAGCTTGGTGTAGCGGATCACGTAGGTCAGCACTGCCATGCCGATCAGCGAAGCGATCAGGATGAACAGCTTGGTGTAGGTGAGCTGGACGAAACCGTCGCCGACGTGGAATTTCAGGGCGCCGTCGAGCAGGGTCGGGATCCCCTGCTGGCGCGGTCCCTGTGCCACCTGCACGTAGTTCTGCAGGATCAGCGACATGCCGATCGCCGAGATCAGCGGCGCCAGGCGCGTGGAGTTGCGCAGCGGCTTGTAGGCGATGCGCTCGATCACCCAGCCGTAGGTGCAGGTCACCAGCACGGTGAACAGCAAGGTGCCGAGGATCAGCAGCGGGAAGTTCTGCAGGCCGAAGAAGGCCAGCAGGGCAAGGGCGATGGCCGACAGGTAGGCGGAGATCATGTACACCTCGCCGTGGGCGAAGTTGATCATGCCGATGATGCCGTAGACCATGGTGTAGCCGATGGCGATGAGGCCGTAGACCGAGCCGAGGGTCAGCCCGTTGATCATTTGCTGGAGGAAGATGCCGTCCATTTTTCAGTCTCTTCAGGGCGAATCGCGACGGCCTTTGTAAGGCGCGCCGGCGCTCGCCGGTGAAAGCGGACGGGTGCTACTGAAACGGCCCCGGATCGCGGGACTCCAGACCGACCACACGCAGACGTCTTCGGTGAATCCGCACTACGGCGGCAAGCACGGGCGAGCACTTCAGCAGCTCCCGGACTTACCCATGCGCCGAGCCTGTGCCCGGCGCATGGCGGTCGAGCGCGATCAGGGCAACTGGTGGTACTTGCCCTTGTCGTCCCACTCGTAGACCACGTAGTCGGAGACTTTCAGGTCGCCCTTCTTGTCCCATTCCTTCTTGCCCATCACGGTCTGCACCGGATTCGACTTCAGCCACTCGGCGGCCTTGGCCGGATCGTTGGCGCCGGCGCCGTTGAAGGCCGCCGCCAGGGACTGGATCGAGGCGTAGGAGTAGAGGGTGTAGCCTTCCGGCTCGAAACCGCCGGCACGGAACTTCTCCACCACCGCCTTGCCGTCGGGGATCAGCCGCGGGTCGGCGCCGAAGGTCATCAGCACGCCCTTGACGTACTGCGGACCGCCGGCGGTGGTCGCCAGTTCGTCGGTGACCACGCCGTCGTCGGACATGAACTTGGCGGTCAGTCCCTGTTCACGCATCTGCCGTACCAGCGGACCGGCTTCCGGATGCAGGCCGCCGAAGTAGACGACCTCGGCACCGGAGGCGCGGATCTTGGTAACCAGCGCGTTGAAGTCCTTCTCGCCGCGGGTCAGGCCCTCGTAGAGAACCTCTTTCACGCCGAGCTTGTTCAGTTGCGCCCTGGTGGCGTCCGCCAGGCCCTGGCCATAGGTGTCCTTGTCGTGGATCACCGCGACCTTCTTGGCCTTCAGCACCTTGACGATATAGTCGCCGGCGACCACGCCCTGCTGGTCGTCGCGGCCGCACATGCGAAACATCCCGGAGAGTCCGCGCTCGGTGACCTGCGGGTTGGTGGAACCGGGGGTGATGGCGATGATCCCGGCCTCGTCGTAGACCTCGGATGCGGGGATGGTCGAAGAAGAGCAGAAATGGCCGACCACGGCGATGGCCTTGTCCTGGTCCACCAGGCGGTTGGCCACGGCCACGGCCTGCTTCGGTTCGCAGGCGTCGTCGGCCTTGACCAGCTTGATCTTCTCGCCGTTGATCCCACCCGCCGCGTTGATGTCTTCCGCCGCCTGGGACGCGCCGCGCCAGTATTGCTCGCCGAAGGAGGCGTTGGCGCCGGTATGCGGTCCGGCCACGCCGATCACGACGTCGGCCAGCGCATGCGTGGAAAGACCCATCACGGACGAAACCGCGAGAGCCAGGATGCCTTTTCTGAACAGCTTCTTGGACATGGGGTGTTGCTCCTGAGGATGATGTTGGCGCTCGTAACTACGATGTTGTTGTTGTGTTTCGCTCAACAGGCAGAGCAAGCGGCGTGCCATTCGTTTTTTTCCTGAGTGGCCGGCCACAAGAACTTTAGCCCTCCTTTCCGTTTTTATCTTTGTTATTGGAAATCAGTCATTTAGGCATTTCTCCGAATCCCCTTCGGAGAGCTACAGCCCAGGCCTCACAAGGCCTGAACCGTTCTTAGGAATAACTCTACAACGATATTGAAGCGGTTAGAAACTGCACGTCACTGGTGCGCTGCACGCACTAATTGAGGTCCTCTTTTTCAATGAAAGTGCAGGACAGAGCGGTTTTTAAAATTAATATGAACATGAACTTCCCGGGATTCGGTACTTGGCGGAAAAAATCGATTCGAATACGACATGGACATATCCGTGAGCGACGCCACGTTCGGCGCAAAGCCCTGTGACGGATTCGTCATAAGCCAGCGAATGCTCTATCGCGAGACTTGCCGGCAGTAATAAGCGTCGCCCGCCACTCCGGCAAGCGAGCTTTCCTCCCCACGTCATTCCGTTTATTCATATAACGCGTTCCGCCCGCTCCACCCGCGCCAGGAAACCCGCCATGCTGAACAAACGCCGCCTGCCGTCGATGACCGCCCTGCAATGCTTCGAAGCGGTAGCCCGGCACCTGAGCTTCACCCGCGCCGCCGAAGAGTTGAGCCTGACCCAGAGCGCCATGAGCAAGCAGGTCGCGCAACTCGAGGAGCAGTTGCAGCACGCCCTGTTCCGCCGGGTGCGCAAGCGCCTGCAACTGACCCCGGCCGGCGAGCTGTACCTGGCCGAGGTACGACGCATCCTGCAGCAGGTAGAGCTGTCCACCCGCTTCCTGCTTTCCTACGGCGGCGAGACCGAAGTGCTGCGAGTGGCGACCCCGCCGACCTTCGGCGCGCGCTGGCTGATCCCGCAACTGAACGGCTGGCGCCACCGCCACCCGAACATCCACCTCGACCTGCGCCAGGAACTGGAACCGGACGACCTGCGCCAGGGCCATTGCGACCTGGCGTTCTTCTTCGGCCCCGGCACCCTGCCGGGCGCCGAGTGCATACGCCTGTTCGGCGAACAACTGGTGGCGGTCTGCGCGCCATCCCTGCTGCCGGCCGGCGGACTGGACGAGCCGACCCAACTGGCGGGGCTGGTGCTGCTGCAGAACGCCAGCCGCGCGGAGGCCTGGCACGACTGGTTCGCCAGCCTGGAGCGAAATTGCCAGGGTTGCTACCACGGTCCACGCTTCGACACCTTCTACATGTGCATCCGCGCCGCCCAGGCCGGTTGCGGGGTAGCCTTGCTACCGCGCTTCCTGGTCGAGGAGGAACTCGCCGAAGGCAAGCTGGCGATCGCCTGGCCGCACGCCCTGCCCAGCCAGGAGGCTTACTACCTGGCCTATCCCGAGCATGCCGCGGAAGTCCCCAAGGTGCGCCATTTCATCGAGTGGATGGTAGAGCGCCTGGAGCAGGAGCAACCCTCAGCGGGCCCCCGCCAGACGCGCCACGGCCCGGTTTGACGTTTCCGCTGCGCGGAACCATCTTTACTCTCACTCGGTTCACCTCGGAACGTCCCATGCTTACTGGCGTCACGGTTCGAATCCGCCTGCTGGTCCTGGCGTTGCTGCCCCTGACGATGCTCGTCACGGTCATCGCGATGGCGCTGGCCAACGCCAGTCGACTCGATGCCAGCTTCCAGGACCTTTTCAACAACCGGATGAAGCCCATCAGCCAGCTCAAGATCGTCGCCGACGCCGTTGCGGTCAGCGTGGTCGACGCCCTGCACAAGTACCGTGCGGGCGTCTTCGATGAAGAGCGCCTGCAGCAGGAGTTGAGTGGGGCGCTGTCGCGCATCGAGAAGTCGTGGGCCGACTATTCCGCAGACCACCGGACTGCCGCCGAGAAGGAAATCATCGAGTCGCTGGTCCCCACCCTGGAACAGGTCAAGCGGATGACCCTGGCATACGGCGAGCAGGCCAGGGCCGGAAGCCTGCGAAACGTCGAGGCCGGCACGTTCAATCGCGAGATGTATGGTGCGTTCGATCCGCTGGGAACCGCGCTGTCGACGCTGATCGACCTGCAACTCAGCGAAGGCGCCAAGCTCAACGAGCAGATGGAGAAACGCTACGACTCCATGCGCACCACCTTCCTGCTCATCGGCGCCGCAGCCCTGGTCCTCATCGTCGCCGCGGCCTGGTTCATCAGCCTGTCGATCATGCGCCCGCTTTCCGATCTGCGCGGGGTGATCCGCCGCGTGCAGGACTCCTCGAATCTCACGCTCCGCGCCGATGCGCGCGGGCGCGACGAAGTGTCCGATACGGCGCGCGCCTTCAATATGATGCTGGAAAGCCAGCAGGCGCTGCTCCGCCATCTCGCCGAAACGGCCAGGAAGCTGACCGTCACCTCGGACGAGATGAGCGCCATCAGCAACCAGGTCAGCCATGTCGCCACGTCCCAAGGCGACCAGACCGACATGGTCGCCACGGCGGTACACCAGATGAGCATGGCGGTCCAGGACGTGGCGCGGAACGCCCAGGCCGCCGCGGCCAGCGCGGAATCGGCGAACAGCGAGGCGCACACCGGAACCGGCCTCGTGCATGCGAACCTCGACGCCATCCAGGGCCTGTCGGTCATGGTCGGAGAGGCGGGAGCCGTCATCGACACGCTACGCAACAAGACCGATGAAATCAGCACCGTCCTGGAAGTCATCCAGAACATCGCCCAGCAGACCAACCTGCTCGCCCTCAATGCCGCGATAGAAGCCGCACGGGCGGGCGAGGCCGGACGCGGGTTCGCGGTGGTCGCCGATGAAGTGCGCAGCCTGGCCACCAATACGCACAAGGCCACCGAAACCATCCGCGAGATGATCGAAGCCCTGCAGGCAGGCGCCAGCAGCGCGGTCAGCGTGATGCAGCAGTCACGCGAGCAGGCCCAGGTCAGCGTCCAGCGCGCCCACGAGGCGGGAAAGGCGCTCGGTCTCATCGCCCAGGCGATCGAAGGCATCGCCCAGAGCAACGCGCAGATATCCACGGCGACGGAAGAACAGACCGCCACCGCGAGCGAGGTCAGCCAGAACATCGACTCGCTCAATGCCAGCATCGGCGAAGTCGCCGAGGGCGCGGTGAAGACCTCCACCTCCAGTGTCGAGCTGGCGAAGCTGGCAAACGGGCTGGAGCAGCAGATCCAGCGCTTCACCGTCTAGCAAGCGCGGCAGGGAGCGGCCTCACCGGCCCTGCCGCACCCGCTTGTCAGGACGCCAGCAGGCTGCGGTCGAAAACGAAGGCGCCGCCCGGCTTCGGGGTGAAATGCAGGACGTGTTGCGGGCGCCCCATGGGCGGACGCTGGCGTTCGCCGGTGTCCTCGACCCAGCCAGCCTCCTTCATCCGCTCCAGGCGGCCGCGCAGGCTGGAATGCTGGACTTCCTGGCCGATGGCGCACTCGAAAGCCTTCAGCGCCTCGGCCACGGTGAAGCGCGGCGCCAGCAGGAACAACGGCAGGGCGCTGTACACCGACTTGCTCGCCAGGCGCTCGCAGGCCTGCTGTACCAGTTGGGCGTGGTCGAACGGCAGGGCGAAGCGCTCGCTGCGAACGTCGCGCAGCGGCACGAAGTCGAGGTCGTCGTCCTCCACCTGGGTGTCCGGGCCGACCAGCACCAGGTAGAACACGCTCAGCGACCAGCCGCGCGGGTCACGTACCGCGTTGCCGACCGTGGCCACCTGCTCGATGTAGGCCGGCTCCAGCCGCGCCTTGTCGCGCAGGGCGCGCACCGCCGCGTCGTCGAGGCTGTGGTCGGCGCTGCGGCCGTTGACCAGCACGCCGGGCAAGGCCCACTGGCCGGCGAAAGGCGCCTGGGCGCGGCGGATCAGCAACAGCTCCAGTCCGTGCCCGGGGTTCAGGCGCAACGCCACGATATCCACGCTGGCCAATACTTCCGCTGAACTCATCGTCACTCCTCTCTTCAGCCCGCCTGGCGTTCGCCGCCATAGCAGTGCAGTTCGTCCTTCACTTCCGGCAGGCACCAGGCCTCCGGTATCGCCAGTCCTTCGCGCAGGCGCTGGCGGATCATCGAGCTGTGCAGCGGCAGCCGCTCCTCCGCCACCAGCCGGCCGAAGCGCCAGCACAATTCGGCGGCGCGTTCGAAGCGCGGCAGCTCCGCCTCGTTGTCGGCGCCGATCAGCAGGGCGATCCGCGCTGACGCCAGGCCGCTACGCGCGGCCAGCGCTTCCAGCAGGTCGATGCTGTAGACCGCCGGACGATCGGGCATCAATCCTGCTTCGATCGGCTCGCAATACACCCGCCGCGGATCGATCCGCCGGGCCAGCCGCGCCAGCCAGCGGCAGCGCAGCTCGAAATCGCCCATGCGCTTGCCGAAGGCGTGGCGGTGGCTCGGCACCAGGGCGACCCGTTCGGCGCAAAGCAGCGCCCGGCGGATCACCGACTCATGGCCGGGGTGCGGCGGGTCGAACGCCCCACCATAGACCGCGAGAGCGAAGTCGGGGGCGCGTCCGCCGCTCATCCCGGCAGGCAGTCGGCGAATCCGGGAACTTATTTCATCACGCATAGAAAATACCTTCCACTGCGAAATTTTGTAGTACAAGTGCTTGACGACTTATTTCACGTGATGAATTATGTACCCACATTCAGCCCCAACCCGTCAAGCGGAGGCTTCCATGAATCGCCCCAGCAAGATCGCCAGCTTCGATGTCGACGCCCAGAAAGGCTTCACCCCGCTGTGCCCGGACGAACTGCCGGTGCCCGGCGGCGACGCCATCGGCGCCGCCCTCAACCAACTGGCCAGCCGCGCCGCGCTGCGCCTGGGCAGCAAGGACGCGCACAGCCCGAAGGCTGCCTGGGTAGTGGAAAGCGCCGAGCAGATGCTGCGGCCGCTGGCCTATCCGGATGCCGACCTGACCTGGGTGAGCCACTGCGTACCGGGTACGCCGGGCTTCGAGCTGCTCGACGAACTGCCGCGGCCGATCGACTACGACTTCTTCGTCTGGAAGGGCGTGGAGCCGGACCTGCACCCCTACGGCGCCTGCTACCACGATCTGGCGGAACGCCGCAGCACCGGGGTCATCGAATACCTGAGGCAGAATGGCGTGAGCCATGTGCTGGTGGGTGGCCTGGCGCTGGACTACTGCGTGAAGAACACCGCCCTGCAACTGCGCCGCGCCGGTTTCGAGGTGCTGCTCTACCTGCCCGCCTGCCGGGCCATCGCCGAGGACACCGCGCAGCGGGCCTGCGACGAGATGCGCGACGCCGGGGTGATCCTCTGCGCCGACCTGGAACGACTGGATAGCGCCCTCACCGGCGCCGACAAGGAGAAGTGAACATGGCCGAAAGCGTCTTTGCCGAGCGCATCGTGCAGAACCTGCTCGATACCGATTTCTACAAGCTGACCATGATGCAGGCGGTGCTGCACAACTACCCCAACGCCGAAGTGGAGTGGGAATTCCGCTGCCGCAACGCCGAGGACCTGCGTCCGTACCTGGCGGAGATCCGCTACCAGATCGAGCGCCTCGCCGAAGTCGAGGTAACCGCCGACCAGCTCGCCTTCCTTGAACGCATCCCGTTCATGAAGCCGGACTTCATCCGCTTCCTCAGCCTGTTCCGCTTCAACCTGCGCTACGTGCACACCGGCATCGAGGATGGCCAACTGGCAATCCGCCTGCGCGGCCCATGGCTGCACGTGATCCTCTTCGAGGTGCCGCTGCTGGCCATCGTCAGCGAGGTGCGCAACCGTTATCGCTACCGCGAGGTGGTCCTGGAACAGGTCGGCGAGCAGCTCTATCGCAAGCTCGACTGGCTCTCCGCCCAGGCCAGCAGCGAGGAACTCGCGGAATTCCAGGTCGCCGACTTCGGCACCCGCCGGCGCTTCTCCTACCGCACCCAGGAGGAAGTGGTGCATATCCTCAAGCGCGACTTCCCCGGGCGCTTCGTTGGCACCAGCAACGTGCACCTGGCCCGCGAGTACGATCTCAAGCCGATCGGCACCATGGCCCACGAATGGCTGATGGCCCACCAGCAACTCGGCCCGCGGCTGGTCGACAGCCAGCAGGCGGCGCTGGACTGCTGGGTCCGCGAGTACCGCGGGCAGCTCGGCATAGCCCTGACCGACTGCATTACCATGGACGCCTTCCTCGACGACTTCGACCTGTACTTCGCCAAGCTCTTCGACGGCCTGCGCCACGATTCGGGCGACCCGCTGGCCTGGGCGGAGAAAGCCATCGCCCACTACCGCCGCCTGGGTATCGACCCGCTGAGCAAGACCCTGGTGTTCTCCGACGGGCTGGACATGCCCAAGGCGTTGCAGCTGTTCCGCGCGCTACGTGGCAAGATCAACGTCAGCTTCGGCATCGGCACCAACCTGACCTGCGACATCCCGGGGGTCGAGCCGATGAACATCGTCCTGAAGATGACGGCCTGCAACGGCCATCCGGTGGCGAAGATATCCGACGCCCCGGGCAAGACCCAATGCCGCGACGAGAACTTCGTCGCCTACCTCCGCCACGTCTTCAACGTGCCGGCCTAATCCTTTCGTACCTAACGGGAGCCCGAACATGCAACAGATCCAACGCGACATCGCCCAAGCCCTGCAGGTCCAGCCGCCGTTCCAGTCGGAGGCCGACGTGCAGGCGCAGATCGCCCGGCGCATCGCCTTCATCCAGCAGTGCCTGAAGGATGCCGGGCTGAAGACCCTGGTGCTGGGGATCAGCGGCGGCGTCGACTCGCTCACCGCCGGCCTGCTGGCCCAGCGCGCCGTCGAGCAACTGCGCGAGCAGACCGGCGACCAGGCCTACCGCTTCATCGCCGTGCGCCTGCCCTACCAGGTGCAGCAGGACGAGGCCGATGCCCAGGCCTCGCTGGCGACCATCCGCGCCGACGAAGAGCAGACCGTCAACATCGGTCCGTCGGTGAAAGCCCTGGCGGAACAGCTGGAAGCCCTGGAAGGACTCGAGCCGGCGAAGAGCGACTTCGTCATCGGCAATATCAAGGCGCGCATCCGCATGGTCGCCCAGTACGCCATCGCCGGCGCCCGCGGCGGCCTGGTGATCGGCACCGACCATGCCGCCGAGGCGGTCATGGGGTTCTTCACCAAGTTCGGCGACGGCGCCTGCGACCTGGCTCCGCTCAGCGGCCTGGCCAAGCATCAGGTGCGCGCCCTCGCCCGCGCCCTCGGCGCTCCGGAGAACCTGGTGGAGAAGATCCCCACCGCCGACCTCGAGGACCTGCGCCCCGGCCATCCGGACGAGGCTTCCCACGGCGTCACCTATGCCGAGATCGACGCCTTCCTGCACGGCCAGCCGCTGCGCGAGGAAGCCGCGCGGGTGATCGTCGACACCTACCACAAGACCCAGCACAAGCGCGAACTGCCGAAGGCGCCCTGAGCCTCCCGGCCCGTGCGGCAGGCCCGTCGTCGACGGGCCTTTGTCGCGGGCGGGAATGTGCCTGTCGCAACCAGGTCTTCAAGTCCGCGCGGCGGCGCGCTAGAAGGAAGCTGAATCCCTGCGAAGGCCAGCCATGCGCACCCGTCTCCCCGCCCTGCTCCTCGGTGTCCTGCTGGCCGGCCAGGCCTGCGGACACACGTCCCCGCTGCTCGCGCCGGTACGGCAGATCCACGCCTTCGGCGACAGCTATTCGGACAACGGCGAAAGCCAGCGACTGACCCGCGAGATGCTCGTCAAGGGCATCGCCGGCGCCCAGGCATTGCCCGGCGAAGTCTACTGGCAGGGCCGCTGGAGCAACGGCCCGACCGCCGTCGAGGTGCTCGCCCGCCAGCTCGGCGCACAACTGGCCGACCATGCGGTGGGCGGCGCCAAGAGCGGAGCGGACAACTACTACGGCTGGATGAGCGCCTACCGCCATACCGGCCTCGCCGGCCAGGTCGACGCCTACCTCGCCACGCTGGACGGCAAGCCGGCCGACGGCCAGGCGCTGCACTTCATCTTCGTCTCCGCCAACGATTTCTTCGAGCATGAGGATTTCGCCGGCGAGCAGACCCTGGAACAACTGGCCGGCAGCAGCGTGGCGAACATCCGCGCCGCGGTGCAGCGTCTCGGAGAGGCCGGCGCACGACGCTTCCTGGTGGTCAGTTCGACCGACCTGAGCGTGGTCCCGGCGGTGGTCGTCGGCAACCGGGTCGAGCGTGCGCAGCGCTACCTGCAAGCGGTCAACGCCAGCCTGCCGATCCAGCTCGCCGCCCTGCGCAAGACCCGCGGCCTGGAGCTGAGCTGGTTCGACCATCTCACCTTCAGCCGCCACTTGCGGCGCAACTCGGCGCGCTACGGCCTGGTGGAGCTGGACGCGCCCTGCCAGCCGACCCAGCCCAGCGTCCGCCCGGCCTGCGCCAACCCGGACCAGTACTACTTCTGGGACGAGTGGCATCCGACCCGGCGCGTGCACCAACTGGCCGGCGAAGCGATGGCGGCGCGCTACGCGCGCTGAGCCCGGCGCGCGCCCATGAAAAAGCCCGGCAGCGGCCGGGCTTTTTCATGCAGCGGATCGCTCGCGCATCACTTCAGGGTCAGCGTGCCCTTCATCAGCGCGGAGTGGCCCGGGAAGGTGCAGAAGAACATGTACTGCTCGCCTTCCTTCAGCTTGGAGACGTCGAAGGTCACCGAGTCCTTCTCGCCCGAGCCGATCAGCTTGGTGTGGGAGATGACACGGCTGTCGTCGGGCTTCAGGTAATCCTTGTCCAGGCCGGAAGCCATGCCGTCGGTGACCACGCCCTGCATGTCGGCGGCGGTGCTCAGTACCCAGTTGTGGCCCATGACGTTCTTCGGCAGGTTGCCGGGGTGGGACAGGTTGACGGTGAACTGCTTGCAGCTCTTGTCGACGGTGATGGCATTGGTGTTGAACTGCATCTGGTCGTTACCCTGGATGTCCACCGAGCACTCGGCAGCCAGCAGCGGCGCACTGAGCAGGGACAGCAGGGATACCGCAGCGAGTTTACGTAGCATGGAGCAGCCTCCTAGGCAGGTTGGGCGATGAATCCTGAAAGAGCAGACTGCCCGATCGGGCACCGAGTTCCACTGATTCAGGTCAAACCCGAACCGGACGTGGCGGGGCATCGAGCGGGATCTGCCCGGCGTTTACTACGGGGAACTCCTGTTTTAGCACAGATGTGCCGCTTCGCGCCTGCGACGCAACGTCCGGCAACGCTTCGCACGGCTTGGTCGAAGCGCTCCCAGCCGCTACCCTGTGCGCCTTTTTCCACCCCCGACAGGAGTCGATCATGACCTTGCGTTCCGTCTGCGTATTCTGTGGCGCCAGCCCCGGCGCTTCCCCGGTCTACCAGGAAGCCGCCGTGGCCCTCGGCCGGCACCTGGCCGATCGCGGCCTGACCCTGGTCTACGGTGGCGGCGCGGTCGGTCTGATGGGCACCGTGGCGGACGCCGCATTGGCCGCCGGCGGCGAAGTGATCGGGATCATCCCGCAGAGCCTGCAGGAGGCCGAGATCGGCCACAAGGGCCTGACCCGCCTGGAAGTGGTAGACGGCATGCACGCGCGCAAGGCGCGCATGGCCGAGCTGGCCGACGCCTTCGTCGCCCTGCCCGGCGGGCTCGGCACCCTGGAAGAGCTGTTCGAGGTCTGGACCTGGGGCCAACTGGGCTACCACGCCAAGCCGCTGGGCCTGCTCGAAGTGAACGGTTTCTACGATCCGCTGCTGACCTTCCTCGACCACCTGGTCGACGAACGCTTCGTCCGCGCCGAACACCGCGGCATGCTGCAGCGCGGTGCCAGCCCGGAGGCGCTGCTCGATGCCCTCGCCGCCTGGACGCCAAGCGTGGCGCCGAAGTGGGTCGACCGCACCCCGCAGTGATCCGCTCCTCTCTCAGGACGGCGGCAGCAGGCTCAGCGGGTCGAGCGGCCGGCCGTTCTGGCGGATCTCGAAGTACAGTTGCACCCGGTCGGCATCCGAGGAACCGGCCTCGGCGATCTTCTGGCCCTTGCTGACCATCTGCCCCTCCTTCACCAGCAAGCGGCTGTTGTGCGCGTAGGTGCTGGTGTACGAGGTACCGTGCTGGATGATCACCAGGTTGCCGTAGCCACGCATGTTGTTCACCGCGAACACCACCTTGCCGGCCAGCGAGGCCTGTACCGGCTGGCCCAGGGTGCCGGCGATGCGGATGCCCTTGTTGAGCTTGTCGGAACTGGAGAAGCGGCGGATCACCGGCCCCTTCATCGGCCACTGCCAGCCGCGCAGGGTCACCGACGGCGGCGGAGGCGGCGACTTGCGCGCACGGCTGCTCGACGAGGAGCGGCTGCTGGCGACGTAGGTCGACTTGCGCCCGTCGAAGCGCACTACCTGGCCGACCTTGACCGCGTAGGGCGGGCGGATGCCGTTGGCGCGCGCCAGGTCCTTGTAGTTCCAGCCGTGCCGGGTGGCGATCGAATAGAGGGTGTCGCCGCGCTTGACGCGATACTCGCCGCGCACGACCTTCGGCACCGACGCCCCCGGGCCGGGAGCCTTGGAGCTGCACGCGGATACCGCCAGCAGGACGGCGATCAAGAGCAATCTGAAGAACACACGGAATCCTTTTCCCGATGAAACCCGGCCGGCTGCGGCGACGGTTGCAGGCCCGCACTATACCTTGTTCGCCGGGGTGCCCGTTGGACTCGCCGATGGCCCGTTTTCTCCGCGCGGCCCGCCACCCGGTCCGCGCACAAACGCCAACGCCCCGCAGGACGGGGCGTTGGTGCCGAGCGGGAAACGTCAGGCACCGGCGGACTGCTGCACGATCACCGTCTGCGCCGGCATCGGTGCCGGGAAGTCGGCGCCGAGGGCGTCCTTGATCACCTTGTTGGTATCGAAATAGACCTGCCAGTAATGGTCGTTGTGGCAATACGGGCGCACCGCCAGCACCGGCCCGACCAGGTTGAACTCGAGGATCTCCACGTCCACCGGCGGCTCGCCGAGCACGTTGGGAATCGCCGCGACACGCTGCTTGAGCAGGGCGATGGCCGCCTGGTAGTCGGCGGCACCGGAAAGCTGCGCCTTCAACTCGACCCGGCGGAACGGGTTGTGGGTGAAGTTCTGGATGTTGTCGCCGAATATCTTGTTGTTGCCGACCATGGTCAGCACGTTGTCCGGAGTGTTGATCGCCGTGGTGAACAGGCCGATCTCCTTCACCGTGCCGGCCACTCCGCCGGCGCAGATGAAGTCGCCGACCTTGAACGGCCGCAGGACGATGATGAAACCGCCGGCCGCCAGGTTCGCCAGCAATCCCGACCAGGCCATGCCGATGGCCAGGCCGACCGCCGCGATCAGCGCCGCCAGGCTGGTGGTCTGGATGCCGAAGAAACCGAGGATGCCCACCACCAGCAGCACGTTCAGGGTCACCGTGATGAACGAACCCACGTAGCGCAGCACGGTGGGATCGACCTTTTGCCGCTCGAGGGATTTCTGCACCATGCCGACGGCGAAGCCGATCAGCCAGCGGCCGATCATCCAGAAGGCGATGGCCGCGAGAATCTTGATGCCGAAGGCGAAGGCGTACTGGGACACCGTCGCCCAGAGCGCGTTGATCTTCTCGGTACCTACGTTGACGATCGTCGTGTCATCCATATCGCTCACCGTGCGCAAGGAAGGAGTCTGGCTCCGTACGAGAACCGCCCCTGGCACCGGAAAGGCAGGCTCCGGCCCTTGGCCCGACAACGTCCGTAGCGGATTCTGGAAAAACTAGCACGGCGCCGCGAATTTGCCGGAGCACCGCTTCGTTGTCCCCAAACGGCGTGGGCGAGGCTGTGGACAACCTGGGTGAAAAGGTCCGGGAGTCCCGGGCGGCAGGGCCTCCGCGAGACCGATCACTTTTTGATCAGCCGGCTGTTTCCTGTAGCGGCAGCACCGTCACCCGCACCTCCGGGTCATGGCTACCACCGCCGAGGATCACCCCGCGCAGCGGCGACACATCGGAAAAATCCCGCCCCCAGGCCAGGGTGATGTGCTCCAGGTCGGGCAACAGGTCGTTGGTCGGGTCGAAATCCACCCAGCCGTTCTCCGGGCAATACAGCGAGACCCAGGCATGCGAGGCGTCGGCGCCGATCAGTCGCGCCTGCCCGGGCGGCGGGCGGGTCAGCAGGTAGCCGCTGACGTAGCGCGCCGCCAGTCCGCGCGCGCGCAGGCAGGCGAGCATCAGGTGGGCGAAGTCCTGGCAGACCCCGCGACGGCGCTCCAGCACTTCGTCCAGCGGCGTCGCCACCTGGGTGGCCTGCGCATCGAAGGCGAACTCGCGGAAGATCTTCCCCATCAGTGCCGCCGCCACCACCAGCAACGGCCGTCCGGGCAGGAAGCAGTCGGCGGCGAACTCGACGAACCGCCGCTGGATGCGCACATAGGGCGACTCGACGCGGTAGCGGCAGGCTTCCAGTTCGGCGGCGGACAGCGCCCGCCCGGAAAATGCCAGCCCGGCGGCGACGCGCTCCCATGCCGGCGACGCGGCCAGTTGCGCCGGCGCATGGGCGAACACCTCGACCTGCAGCCGCGCGCTGACCCGCAGCGCCTCGTGGGGACGCTCGAAGGCCAGCCGGCTCAGCGGATTGCCGAATGCGTCGTGGCCATCCTCGCGCCGGCTCGGCCCCGGCTCGATCAGCAGTTCCCGCTCATGACAGGCCTGCCAGGCGCATTCGCGTGGCCAGAGATGCGCCAGTTGCCGCGACAGCGAGACCGGCGTCGCATAGCGGTAATGGGTGTCGTGCAGCACCTGGTAGCGGGCGCCCTGGAGCGGAACGGAGCGAAGCGCGGGTGCGGACATCAGGTGGATACCGTTCTCTGGCTGACATCGTCGACATGGGCGAAATAGCGCAAGCCTAGCCGATCGGAGACCTGTCCGGCGCAGGCGGCGATGTCGCGCAGCAGTCGCGCCAGCCCGACGAGCACCTCGTCGAGTCCTGCCGCGCCGAACAGCGGGCTTTCCAGGGCCGCCAGATCGAAGCTGCGCAGGCGTTCGCCCAGGGTCCTGAGTTCCCGCTCGCGTGGCGCGCCGAACTCCTCGTGCAGGCGCTCCAGCGAACGCTCCAGGGCCTGCAACTGGAAGCGCAGCGAGTGCGGGTTCTGCTCGTGCAACAGGAGCAGGTCGAGCACCGGGACCAGTTGCGGCGACGCCAGGTAGCGCGAGCGGTAGGTGATGCCGCTGTTACCCAGTTCCAGCAGCCATTCCAGCGCGCCGGCGTCCCAGGCGCTACCGCCGTCGAGGAAGGCGGCGATGCTCTCGGCGAAGAAGCGCACGCGCTCGATGCGCCGGCCGATCATCAGGAAACGCCAGCCGTCGTCGCGGGTCATGTCGTCGAGGGCGAAACCGGACAAGGCTGCCAGGGACATCACTAGCCGGTTGAGGAAGTCCAGCGCTTCGCCGAGGTCGGTGCGTGCCGGATCGAGCGCCTGCATGTCGCGTTGCAGCTCCAGCAAGGCCAGCCAGTTCTCCCCGGACAAGCGCCCGCGCACCTGCGCCGCCGCCCAGTGCAGGCGCCGCAGGTTGGCGCACAGGCTCGCCGGCCAGTGCTCGTCGAGCAACGCCCGCAACAGGCACCTTTCCAACGGCTCGCCATCCCCGGGCAGCAGGCCGATGCCGCCGGCCAGGGCCAGGGCGCTGCGCAACGCCTCTTCGTCGCCATCGGCATCCACGTAGCGCGACAGCACCACCCGCAACAGGCGCGCATGGTCGTCGCAACGCTCGGCATAGCGGCCGTACCAGAACAGGTTCTCCACCACCCGCGACGGCAGGTAGGGATCCTCGCGGACCAGGTCGCGCACGCCGAGCCGGCGCGGTCGCAACGGCTCGCCGCCGACTGCTCGCTCGGCCAGCACCCAGGTGTCCTTGCTCGCCCCGCCGCGTTGCATCGACACCACCTCGGCATCCGCCGCCGAGGCTACGCGGGTCAGGCCGCCGGGCATCACCCAGTAGCGTCCGTCGGCGGCGGCGACGGCGAACACGCGCATGCCGATGGCCCGCGACTGCAGGCCGACGCCGGCCTCGCCGTCGCGCCAGACCGGTGCCTGGGACAACTGCGCCAGGCGTTGCGCCACGTAGGCCTGCGGGCGCTCGCGCAAGCGCTCGCCGAGGGATGCCAGGCCGGCACTGTCGAGGGCGTGGCCGAACAGCGGTTCGCAGCGCTGGCCGGGAAAGGCCGGCTTGATCACCAGGTCGGGCAGTGCCGCGAGTATCGCCTCGAGGGCTTGCGGCTCGCCGCACCAGCGGGTGTCGAGCGAGGGCAGCGCCAGTTCCTCGCCAAGCAGGCGGCGACAGGCCTGCGGCAGTAAGCCGAGCAGGCCGGGCGATTCCAGCACCCCGCTGCCCAACGCGTTGGCCACCAGTACGCGCCCCTGGCGTACCGCCTCGAGCAGGCCGGGAATGCCCAGCGCCGAGTCGGTACGCAATTCCAGCGGATCGCAGAAGTCGTCATCGAGGCGCCGCAATACCGCATGCACCCGTTTCAGGCCGCCGAGGGTCTTGAGATAGAGGGTGGCGTCGCGCACCGTCAGGTCGTGCCCCTCGACCAGCGGGAAACCGAGCTGGCGCGCCAGGTAGAGATGCTCGAAGTAGGTTTCGTTGAAACGTCCGGGAGTCAGCAGCACCACCAGCGGCGTCTCGCCGTCGCCGGCGGCCTGGCTGGCGAGGGTCTCCTGCAGGGTGCGGAAATACCCGGCGAGATGCTGCACACGCAGGTCGCGATAGAGTTCCGGCAAGGCCCGCGAGACGATCTGCCGGTTCTCCAGCGCATAGCCCGCGCCGGACGGCGCCTGGGTGCGGTCGGCAAGGACCTGCCAGCGTCCGTCGGCATCGCGCGCCAGGTCGACGGCATAGCTGTGCAGGAAAATCCCGCCGGGCGGCCGGATGCCGAGCGCCGGCCAGAGGAAGTTCGGATGGCCGAAGACCAGTTCGCTGGGCAGCAGCCCTTCGGCGAGCAGACGCTGCTCGCCGTACAGGTCGGCCAGCAGCGCGTTGAGCAGCCGAGCACGCTGTGCCACGCCGGCGGCAATCGGCTGCCACTCGGCGGCGGACAGCAGGTTCGGCAGAAGGTCCAGCGCCCAGGGGCGGTCGGTGCCCTTGGGATCGGCGTAGACGTTGTAGGTGACGCCGTTCTCCTGGATCTGCCGTTCCACCAGGGCCTGGCGCTGGCGCAGTTGCTCAGGGCTGCTGCGCTCCAGTTGGCGGAACAGCCGCTGCCAATGGGGACGCACGCCACCCTGGCGATCGAGCAGCTCATGGTAGGCCGTATCGGTGAACGGATAGTGGGCAAGCAGCTCGGGCATCGAAGGCTCGCGGGGCTGGGGTTGCGGTCACTGTAGCGGAGTCGGCGACGCGCCGCCGGAGCGAAGCGACGAGGCGTTGCCGGGTCCGCCAGCGCGGTTCTCCGCGAAGACCGGGTTGCCCCGGAAGCGCAAGACTTGTGCCAGCGCCGCCAGGCCCGGGCGACCAGGAGGTCGCGCCACGGCGATGCACCGCGACGGTGCGCGACCGCTGGCAGGGTTGCAGCCACGCACCCTTTGCGGGCGGCAGGGCCGCCCCGGCGATCAGCGCGGGATGTTCGGCTGGCGCGGCTTCTTCTTGCCCTTGGCGAAGGCCGCCGCCTTGTTCTGCTGGCCCTTGCTCCACGGCTGGCCACCGTCGCTGGCGCGGGGTGGCAGGCCGGTATGCTGGGTCAGCAGCTTGCCGGCCTTCTTGCTGCCGGCCGGCGTCGAGTTCTTCCGCCGGGCGCTCTGGTATTCGCCGGTATCCGGCTGGTAGGTCGGGATCAGGTGGTGCTTGCCATTGCCGATCAGGTCAGCGCGCCCCATCCGCTCCAGCGCCTCGCGCAGCAGCGGCCAGCCTTTCGGGTCGTGGTAGCGCAGGAAGGCCTTGTGCAGGCGCCGCTGCTGGTCGCTCTTGACGATGGTCACGCCATCGCTCTTGTAGGTGACCTTGCGCAGCGGGTTCTTGCCCGAGTGATACATCGCGGTGGCGGTGGCCATCGGCGAGGGATAGAACGCCTGGACCTGGTCGGCGCGGAAGCCGTTGCGCTTGAGCCACAGGGCCAGGTTCATCATGTCTTCGTCGGTGGTCCCGGGGTGGGCGGCGATGAAGTACGGGATCAGGTACTGCTCCTTGCCGGCTTCCTTCGAGAACTTCTCGAACATCTGCTTGAAGCGGTCGTAGGTGCCGATCCCCGGTTTCATCATCTTGTCCAGCGGACCGCGCTCGGTGTGCTCCGGGGCGATCTTCAGGTAGCCGCCGACGTGGTGGGTCACCAGTTCCTTGACGTACTCGGGCGACTCGACGGCGAGGTCGTAGCGCAGGCCGGAGGCGATCAGGATCTTCTTCACCCCCGGCAGCGCCCGGGCCTTGCGGTACAGCTCGATCAGCGAGCTGTGGTCGGTATCGAGGTTCTCGCAGATGCCGGGGAACACGCAGGACGGCTTGCGGCAGTGCCGCTCGATGTCCGGGCTCTTGCAGGCGATGCGGTACATGTTCGCCGTCGGTCCGCCAAGGTCGGAGACCACGCCGGTGAAGCCGGGCACCTTGTCGCGCATCTCCTCGATCTCGCGGATGATCGAGTCGTGCGAGCGGTTCTGGATGATCCGTCCCTCATGCTCGGTGATCGAGCAGAAGGTGCAGCCGCCGAAGCAGCCACGCATGATGTTCACCGAGAAGCGGATCATCTCGTAGGCGGGAATCTTCGCCTTGCCGTAGGCCGGGTGCGGTACGCGGGCATAGGGCATGCCGAACACGTAGTCCATTTCCTCGGTGCTCATCGGAATGGGCGGCGGGTTGAACCAGACATCCACTTCGCCGTGCTTCTGCACCAGGGCACGGGCGTTGCCCGGGTTGGTCTCCAGGTGCAGCACGCGGTTGGCGTGGGCATAGAGCACCGGGTCGTTGCGCACCTTCTCGAAAGACGGCAGGCGGATCACGGTCTTCTCCCGGGTCAGCCTGGGGTTCGCCAGCAACTGCACGACCTTGGCTTCCTGCGGGTCCTCCTGCACGCCCTTTTCCTGCTCGATGGCGCAGGCGGCAGTGTCCTGGGTATTCACGTAGGGATTGATGATCTTGTCGATCTTGCCCGGCCGGTCGATCCGCGTGGAATCGATCTCGAACCAGCCCTCCGGGGTGTCGCGACGGACGAAGGCGGTGCCGCGCACGTCGGTGATCGCGCTCAGCGGTTCGCCCTGGGCCAGGCGCTGGGCGATTTCCACCACCGCACGCTCGGCGTTGCCGTAGAGCAGGATGTCGGCCGTGGCGTCCATCAGGATCGAGCGGCGGACCTTGTCCTGCCAGTAGTCGTAATGGGCGATACGGCGCAACGAGGCCTCGATCCCGCCGAGGATCACCGGCACATGGCTGTAGGCCTCCTTGCAGCGCTGGCTGTAGACCAGGCTGGCGCGGTCCGGGCGCTTGCCGGCCAGGCCGCCGGGGGTGTAGGCGTCGTCGGAACGGACCTTCTTGTCCGCGGTGTAGCGGTTGATCATCGAGTCCATGTTGCCGGCCGCCACGCCGAAGAACAGGTTCGGCTCGCCGAGCTTCATGAAGTCGTCCTTCGACTGCCAGTCCGGCTGGGCGATGATGCCGACGCGGAACCCCTGGGCCTCCAGCAGGCGGCCGATGATGGCCATGCCGAAGGACGGGTGGTCGACGTAGGCATCGCCGGTGACGATGATGATGTCGCAGGAGTCCCAGCCGAGCTGATCCATCTCTTCCCTACTCATAGGCAGGAAGGGCGCCGGACCGAAACACTCGGCCCAGTACTTGGGATAGTCGAACAGCGGCTTGGCGGCTTGCATCACGGGCACCAGGGGGTATCTCTAGGAATAGGGGGTCGCGAAAACGCGGGCGCGGAATATAGCACAAAAAATGAGCAATTCCGACGTTTTCACTGGGTATTGCCTGCCGTCGGCCGGCTTCGAAAAAATGCCATCATTTCGCCACCTTCTTTCTATACTCCATTCATCGTCATCTCACCCGGCCTCTAAGGCAGGCCCCCGGGAGAGTCATCGTGCGCCATCCTCTTGCCCTGCTCGCGGTCATCTTCCTGCTACTGGCCAGCGCCGTTTCGCGCGCCGCGCCGGAGTTTCCAGCGCCCCCGGCCAGCGGCGCCTGGTTGAACGGCTCGCTGGACCTGCTCGAAGACCCCGATGGCAACCTGGCGGTGGAGGACCTCGAACAAACGGAGCAGGCCGGCCGCTTCGTCGCCGCCGCCGGCCGCACCAGCGTCGGCCTCAGTCGCAGCGTCTGGTGGCTGCGCCTCGACCTGCCGAGACGCGAGGCGGTATCCGGCGGCTGGTGGCTGGAAGTCGCCAGCGCCAGCCTGCACGACCTGCGCCTGTACCTCCCCGACGAGCGCGGCGGGTTCCGCGAACATCGCAGCGGCGAAGCGGTGCCCTTCGCCGAGGGCCGCGACCACGCCTATCGTCATCCGCTGTTCCAGCTCCCTCCCGGCGATGGGCCGTTGCGCGTCTACCTGCGCAGCTACGATCCCGGCGGCAACGCCTTTCCGCTGAGGCTCTGGAGCCACGACGAACTGCTGGAATACCGCAGCCAGGGCAACCTGCTGTTCGGCATGGCCTACGGGCTGATCCTCGCCCTGCTGCTGTACAACCTGTTCCTCTTCACCAGCCTGCGCGATCGCGCCTATTTCTGGTACGTGCTGACCGCTGCCAGCGCGCTGGTGCTGACCCTGAGCATCAGCGGCCATGGTTTCGAGTATTTCTGGCCCGAGCGGGCGGTGCCCTGGTGGCTTGACCGCCTGGCGCTGCTGGCGATCTGGGGCATCTGCGTGATCCGCTTCAGCCAGAACCTGCTGCAAAGCCGGCAGCACGCACGCTGGGCCCATCACCTGCTGAACGCCTGTTGCCTGCTGTTCCTTGCCTGCCTGGCGTTCAACGCCGCCGGCTGGCGCTGGCAGGCGGCCGGCGTGCTGGCGCTGACCCTGCTGGCCAACCTACCGATCGCCATCGGCCTGGCAGTGCAGCGCTGGCGCCAGGGTTCGGCCACGGCGCGCCTGTACCTGGTCGGCTTCGGCCTGGTGCTCGGCAGCGTCAGCCTTGGCGTGATGCGCGCCACCGCGCTGGTCCAGCCGACCTCGGCCAACGCCATGGTCTTCCCGCTGGCGCTGACCCTGGAGGCCCTGCTGTTCTCCCTGGCGCTCGCCTCGCGCATCCAGGATCTGAAGCAGGAAAGGGCCCTGGCCCTGGACCAGGCCGACCAGGAAAAGAACGCGCGCCTGGCCCTGCTGCACAGCGCCCAGCGCGACCTGGCACGCGCCGTGGAAGTCCGTACCAACGAGTTGAGCGAGGCCAATCGCCAGTTGCAGATGCGCGAAGCGCAACTGCAGTACGCCGCCCATCACGACCCGCTGACCGGGCTTGGCAACCGCAGGCACCTGATGGAGTTCGCCGAAAGCGCCCTGGACGACGCGCGCCGCCACGGCAACAGCATGGCGCTGCTGCTGATCGATCTGGATCACTTCAAGCCGATCAACGATACCCATGGCCACGATGCCGGCGACTTCGTCCTGCAGAACGTGGCCCAGCGGCTGCGCCATTGCGTGCGCACCGAGGATTGCGTGGCGCGCCTCGGCGGCGACGAATTCGCCGTGCTGGTCGGCGGGTCGAATGCCGAGCAGCATGCCCGCGACATCGCCGAACGCCTGCTGCGAGAACTGGCGAAACCGGTGGAGTTCGCCAAGCAGTGGCTGGTGATCACACCGAGCATCGGCGTCGCCCTGTTTCCCGGCGACGCCCTGCAGTTCGGCAAACTCTACAAGGCCGCCGACCAGGCGCTGTACCGGGTCAAGGGCGCCGGGCGCGCCGGCTATGCGATGGCTGCCGACGATGAACGCGAGACCGCGCCGGCGCTCCCCTGGCCGACCGCCCTGGCACCGGAGCGTATCTCCTGAATCAGTGGCTGTAGCGTCGCGGAACCCGGGCCGTGACCTTGCTCAGAAGCTCGTAGCCGAGGGTGCCGCAGGCACGGGCGACCTCGTCCACCGACAACCCGGCGCCCCACAACTCCACCGGGTCGCCAACGCGAGCCTCCGGCAGGTCGGAGAGGTCGACCGCCAGCATGTCCATCGAGACCCGCCCGGCCAGGGTCGCGCGGCGTCCCCCGACCAGTACCGGAGTCCCGGCTGGCGCGGTGCGCGGGTAGCCGTCGGCGTAGCCGCAACTGACCGTGCCGATCCGCGCCGGCCGCTCGGCGATCCAGGTGGCGCCGTAGCCGACGCTCTCGCCCACGGCCACCTCGCGCAGCGAAATCAACTGCGCGCCCAGGCTCATGGCCGGCCTCAGGCCCAGTTCGGCGGCACTCAGGTCGGCCAGCGGGGTCGACCCGTAGAGCATGATCCCCGGCCGTAGCCAATCCATGTGGGCGGCCGGGATGGTCAGCACCGCCGCCGAGTTGGCCAGGCTGCGCTGGTCGAAATCCAGGTCGAGCAGGCCGAGGAAACTCTCCAACTGCTGCTCGGTGAGCGGATGGTTGCGTTCGTCGGCGCAGGCGAAATGGCTGATCAGGTTCAGTTCGCGCACACCGGGATGGTTGCGCAGGCGCGCATGCCAGGCGCGCAGCGCGACGGGATCGAAGCCCAGGCGGTGCATGCCGGAGTCGAGCTTGAGCCAGACGTTGAGTGGAATATCCAGGCCGGCGGCGAGGAACGCCTCGCCCTGTTCCGCGCCCTGGATCACCAGGTCCAGGCGCAATTGCCCGGCGAGGGCGTATTCGCTCGCCTCGAAGCAGCCTTCCAGCAACAGGATGCGCGCGCTGGCGTGCAAGGCGCGGACTTCCGCGGCCTCCTCCAGGCAGGCTACGGCGAAGCCATCGGCATCGTCGTGCAACGCGGTAACCACTTCGCGCGCACCGTGGCCATAGGCGTTCGCCTTGACCACCGCGAACGCCTGGCGCTGCGGCGCGCAGCGCTTGGCCAGGGCATAGTTGTGGCGAATGGCGGAAAGGTCGACGGTGGCAACGAGGGGACGCATGGCATCGGGTCCTGCAACTGAAACGGGTGCCTATGGTAAGGCGCCCGCCGGGCAAGACCCAAGCCGGGTCATTCGTCCTCGAAGTTGTACATGCCGGCGGCAAGGTTCTCGAAGCGCGTGTATTTGCCGATGAAGGCCAGGCGCACCGTGCCGATCGGACCGTTACGCTGCTTGCCGATGATGATTTCGGCGACGCCCTTGAACTCGGTCTCCGGGTGGTACACCTCGTCGCGGTAGACGAACATGATCACGTCGGCGTCCTGCTCGATCGCCCCGGATTCGCGCAAGTCGGAGTTCACCGGGCGCTTGTTGGGTCGCTGCTCCAGGGAGCGGTTGAGCTGCGACAGGGCGATCACCGGGCAGTTGAATTCCTTCGCCAGGGCCTTCAGCGAGCGGGAGATCTCGGAAATCTCGTTGGTCCGGTTGTCGCCGCTGGAGCCGGGTATCTGCATCAGCTGCAGGTAGTCGATCATGATCAGCGCCAGGTCGCCGTGCTCGCGCACCAGGCGACGGGTCCGCGCACGCATTTCCGAGGGGCTGATGCCGGCGGTGTCGTCGATGAACAGCTTCTTGTCGTTGAGCAGGTTGATCGCCGAGGTCAGGCGCGGCCAATCCTCGTCGTCGAGCTTGCCGGAACGGACCTTGGTCTGATCGATGCGACCGAGCGACGAGAGCATACGCATCACGATCGAGTCGGAGGGCATCTCCAGGGAGTACACCAACACGGCCTTGTCGGTGCGCATCACCGCATTCTCGACCAGGTTCATGGCGAAGGTGGTCTTACCCATCGACGGACGCCCGGCGACGATGATCAGGTCGGCCGGCTGCAGGCCGCTGGTCTTCTCGTCGAGGTCGGTGAAACCGGTGGACACCCCGGTCAGCGCCTCGCTGGTGTTGAACAGGTAGTCGATGCGGTCGATGGTCTTGACCAGGATATCGCTGATCCCCACCGGCCCGCCGGTCTTCGGTCGCGCTTCGGCGATCTCGAAGATCTTCCGCTCGGCCTCGTCGAGGATCTCGTTGGCGCCGCGCCCTTCCGGGTGGAAGGCGCTGTCGGCGATCTCGTTGCTGATGCCGATCAGTTGGCGCAGGGTGGCGCGCTCGCGGATGATCTGCGCGTAGGCCTTGATGTTGGCGACCGACGGAATGTTCTTCGCCAGTTCGCCGAGATAGGCCAGGCCGCCGACCTGGGCCAGTTGTCCTTCCTTCTCCAACTGCTCGGAGAGGGTCACCACGTCGATCGGCTGGTTGGCCTCGGCCAGCTTGTAGATGGCGCGGAAGATCAGGCGATGGTCATGGCGGTAGAAATCGCCGTCGGACACCGAGTCCGACACCCGCTCCCAGGCGTTGTTGTCCAGCATCAGGCCTCCCAGCACGGCCTGCTCGGCCTCGATCGAGTGCGGCGGCACCTTCAGGGCTGTGGTTTCCAGGTCGTATTGCTCGGGGCTGGTGATCTCGTTCATAGACTCGACGCAAGAAAAAGGAACAGCGGAAAAAACAACGGGCACGGTGCCGTTGCCGGTACCGTGCCCGATGTTAGCGGACTGCCGCGGACACGCATATGCCCGCCCAGCCCTACCGATCGGATCGCTTACTCAGCGACGATGATCAGCTTCAGAGTGGTTTCCACGTCGGTGTGCAGGTGCACGGCGACGTCGAACTCACCGGTGTTGCGCAGCGCGCCGTTGGGCAGGCGAACTTCGGCTTTTTCCAGCGGGTAACCGGCAGCGGAAACGGCTTCGGCGATGTCGCGGGTGCCGATCGAACCGAACAGCTTGCCTTCGTCGCCAGCGTGGGCGCCGAGGGTTACCACCAGCTCGGAGAGCTGGGCAGCACGGGCTTCGGCAGCGGCCTTCTTCTCGGCGGCAGCCTTTTCCAGCTCGGCGCGGCGGGCTTCGAACGCAGCGACGTTCTCGGCGGTGGCGACGGTGGCCTTGCCCTGCGGCAGCAGGAAGTTACGGGCGTAACCGCCCTTGATGTTCACCTTGTCGCCCAGGTTGCCCAGGTTGGCGACTTTTTCCAGCAGGATGACTTCCATTTGAGTCTTACCTCTTAACTTTTAACCTTCACCGTTCGTGGAACCCTGGCGCCGGGCCAGGCGTCCACGAAAATCAAACAGACTGTCGACAACCGCTAAAAGACAGATCAGGTTCCCCAGCAGCAATACAGCCAGGTACAGGCCCACCAGCCAACCACCCGCGAGGCGCTTCAGGGCGATCAGGCCATGCCCGAGCGCCACGCCGGCGATGATCAGCGGCACGCTGCACAACGGACCGAGCACCGCGGCCTGCACTTCCAGCGCCGGGACCACGACGGCCCCCAGCAGCAGGATCACGGCAACCGCCGGCGCCAGCCGCAAACTCCGGAATTCGCGGCCGAAGCCGCCCGGGTTGTACAGCGAAGCCTGCCAGTACCGCGCGAGCATCAGGCAGAGCAGGCAGGTCACCTGCAGCGAGGAAGCCATGACCCCGGTCAGGGTCGGCACCAGCGCCACCTGCAACTTGTCCAGCTCTTCGCCCGACAGCTGGGACTCCCCGCGAAGCTGGGTCAGGACCTTGGTGACTTCCGTCGCCAGGGCGCCGATCAGCTCGCTGGAGGTATGCCCCAGCACCAGCGCGAATACCACGCCAACTGCAACACTGCCCAGCAGCACATGGCTCCAGGACGTGCTGGCGCGCAGGATCTGCGCCAGCGTCAGGGTACCGAGCAGGACCAGAAGGATGCTCGGATCGCCCAGGTACCACCAGAACATCGCCGGTAGCACCGCCCAGGCCAGGACGCCGAAGGCGTCGCCGAATCCGCGCCGCAGCAGCACCAGGCTACCGGCGGCGGCACTCAGCCAGAACAACAGTGGAACAACCGCGGAGCCTGCCACGGCGAGCGTGGCCTGCATGCGGCCGCGCATGGTGAACTCAGCCAGTGCGCGCATGCGATCTATCCCTTACCAGCGTTCGACTGCCCGATCTCAACGGCCGTGGCTGTCGGTGTAAGGAAGCAGGGCCAGGTAGCGGGCGCGCTTGATAGCGGTCGCCAGCTGACGCTGGTACTTGGCCTTGGTGCCGGTGATACGGCTCGGAACGATCTTGCCGGTTTCGGAAACGTAGGCCTTCAGGGTGTTGAGATCCTTGTAATCGATCTCTTTCACGCCTTCGGCGGTGAAGCGGCAGAACTTACGACGACGGAAGAAACGTGCCATGTGATTGGCTCCTCAATACTGGTCCGGAATTACTCGTCAGCGTTATCGCTATCGCTGTTGTCGTCGCCATCGGCGCCTTCAGCGTTATCGTTCGGACGCTCACGACGCTCGCGACGCTCGTTGCGGCTTTCTTCAGCCTTGAGCATCTCGGACTGCTCGGTGACAGCTTCGTCGCGACGCATGACCAGGTTACGGATCACGGCATCGTTGTAACGGAAGTTGTCTTCCAGCTCAGCCAGGGCCTTGGCGCTGCACTCGACGTTCATCAGAACGTAGTGGGCCTTGTGCACGTTGTTGATGGCGTAGGCCAGCTGACGACGGCCCCAGTCTTCCAGACGGTGGATCTTGCCGCCGTCTTCTTCGATGGCCTTGGTGTAACGCTCGACCATGCCACCGACTTGTTCGCTCTGGTCCGGGTGAACCAGGAACACGATTTCGTAATGACGCATAAATGCTCCTTACGGGTTGCAGCCTGCCGCAGAACGGTCAGGCAAGGAGTGAATGTTTTCTTGGCTTGCCTGGTGGAGAGGCGAACGAACGCCTGCCCGCGCGGCAAGGGGCGACATTCTAGAGAAGGGCAACCGGCGAAGCAAGGAAGATTGGCGAATATTTGTACAGCGGATGGAATGGCGCGGGGCCGCGCCGCGGCGGCCCCGCACGCGCTCACTCCAGCGGGGTGCGCTGGCGGAGGATCTCGAACAGGCAGACGCCGGTGGCGACCGAGACGTTCAGGCTGCTGACGCTGCCGGCCATCGGCAACCTGGCGAGGAAGTCGCAGTGCTCGCGGGTCAGCCGGCGCATGCCCTTGCCTTCCGCGCCCATCACCAGCACGGTCGGCCCCGTGAGGTCGAGCTGGTAGAGGGTCTTGTCCGCCTCGCCAGCGGTGCCGACCACCCACAGGCCGCGCTGCTGGAGCTTTTCCAGGGTGCGCGCGAGGTTGGTCACCGCCACCAGCGGGATCACCTCGGCGGCGCCGCAAGCGACCTTGCGCACGGTGGCGTTGAGGGTCGCGGACTTGTCCTTGGGCACGATCACCGCCTGCACCCCCGCCGCATCGGCGGTACGCAGGCAGGCGCCGAGGTTGTGCGGATCGGTGACGCCATCCAGGGCCAGCAGCAGCGGCACGCCCTCGCTCCGCTCGAGCAGTTCCTCGAGCATGTTTTCGCCCCAGACCTGGCTGGGGCTGACTTCCGCGACCACGCCCTGGTGGACGCCTTCCGCCCACTCGTCGAGTTCGCGCCGGTCGCGCTGCCCTACCGGAATACGGAACCCGGCGGCCAGCTCGGTGAGCACCTGGACCCGCGGATCATGCCGCCCCTCGGCCAGCCACAACTGCTTGACCCGCTTCGGGTGATGACGCAACAACGCTTCCACGGCATGCACGCCGTAGACCTTTTCCCACTGACTCATGACTTGGCCTTACGTTTGCGCGCCCCGGTGACGGCCGGAGCGTTGTCGGCCTTCGGCTTGGAAGGCCCCTTGCGATGCTTGGTCGGCTTGCCCGGCTTGCCCGGCTTGGCGGCAGCGGCGGGCTTGCCGTCCTTGGCCTTGCCCTTCGCGCTCTTGCCCGCAGGAACGACCTTGCCCTTCTTCCCGCCCTTGTCCTTGCCGCCGACACGCGCCTCGGCGAGCAGCGCCTGCTTCACCTCGCGACTCTTGCGCACGTCGGTGTTGCCGAGCATCTCCGCGGCCTGCGCCAGCAGCTCCGGCGCGACCGGCGGCAGCGCCTGCACCTTGCCGGCCTTGCGCCGCGGCACCACCGCGGCGTCGGGACTGGCCAGCGCCGGCTCCAGGTCGACCTCGGGCACGGATGCGCCCTTGCGCCCCTTCGGCGCCTTGCCGGCGTTCGCCGACTTGTCGCCGTTGCGCTTCTTGCGTCCGATCGGCGCGCTCAGCACGTTTCCGGCCAGCTCGAAATCGATCTTCCGCTCGTCCAGGTCGACCCGCGCCACTACCACTTCCGTGGTGTCGCCGAGACGGAAGCTGCGCCCGGTGCGCTCGCCGCTGAGGCGATGGTGCACGGCGTCGAAATGATAGTAATCGCCGGGCAGCGCGGTCACATGCACCAGGCCTTCGACGAAGATGTCGGTCAGCTCGACGAACAGACCGAAACCGGTGACCGCGGTGATTACGCCAGGGAAGGTCTCGCCGACCCGCTCGCGCATGTATTCGCACTTCAGCCAGTTGGTCACGTCGCGGGTGGCCTCGTCGGCACGCCGCTCGGTCATCGAGCACTGCTCGCCCAACTGGTCCAGGCGCAATTCGTCGTACGGATAGATGCGCGCCTTGGGCATGCTCGCCGCGCCGGCCCGCTGCACGTGCGGAGTCTCCGCCTTGGAGCGGATCACACTGCGGATCGCACGATGCACCAGCAGGTCCGGGTAGCGCCGGATCGGCGAGGTGAAGTGGGTGTAGGCGTCGTAGTTGAGGCCGAAGTGGCCATTGTTGTCCGGGCTGTACACCGCCTGGCTGAGCGAACGCAGCATGACCGTCTGGATCAGGCGGAAGTCGGCGCGGTCGTGGATCTTCTCCAGCAACTCCTGGTAGTCGCCCGGGGTCGGCGCGGCCTTGCCGCGGCCGAGGCTCAACCCCAGCTCGCCGAGGAACTGGCGCAGGTTGTTGAGCTTTTCCTGCGGCGGGCCGTCATGCACCCGGTACAACGCCGGGATGGCGTGCTTCTGCAGGAAGCGTGCGGTCGCCACGTTGGCGCAGAGCATGCACTCTTCGATCAGGCGGTGCGCATCGTTGCGCTGGGTCGGGCGGATTTCCGAGATCTTCCGGTCGGCGCCGAAGACGATGCGGGTTTCCTGGGTCTCGAAATCGATCGCGCCGCGGACATGGCGGCCGGCCAGCAGCGCTTTATACAGCGCATACAGCTGCTGCAGGTGCGGCACCACGCCGGGCAACTGCTGGCGCAGGTTCTCGGCCTCGACGCTGTCGGGATGCTCGAGCAACTGGCTGACCTTGGTGTAGGTCAGGCGCGCATGGGAGTGGATCACCGCTTCGTAGAACTGATAGCCGGTCAGCTTGCCGGCCTTGGACAGGGTCATCTCGCAGACCATGGCCAGCCGGTCGACCAGCGGATTCAGCGAGCAGAGACCATTGGACAGCACCTCCGGCAGCATCGGGATCACCCGCTCGGGGAAATACACCGAGTTGCCGCGCCTGGCCGCCTCTTCGTCCAGCGCCGAACCGACCTTCACGTAGTGCGAGACATCGGCGATCGCCACGAACAGGCGCCAGCCGCCGCCGCGCTTGGCCTCGGCGTACACCGCGTCGTCGAAGTCGCGGGCATCCTCGCCGTCGATGGTGACGAAGGGCACCTGGCGCAGGTCGACACGCTTTTCCTTGTCCTTCTCCGCCACTTCCGGCTTGAGCTTGGCCGCTTCCTTCTCCACCGCGGCCGGCCAGACGTGGGGGATATCGTAGCTGCGCAGGGCGACTTCGATCTCCATCCCTGGCGCCATGTAGTCGCCGAGCACCTCGACGATCTCGCCCTGGGCCTGGCGGTGGATGCTCGGCCATTGCTCGATGCGCACCTGGACGAACTGGTTGTGCCTGGCCTTGCCGGCCTTGCCCGGCGGGATCAGGACTTCCTGCTGGATCTTCGGGTTGTCCGCGACCACCACGCCGATGCCGCTTTCCTCGAAGTAGCGGCCGACCACGATCTCGTGGGCCCGCTCGATCACCTCGACCAGTTGGCCTTCGCGGCGTCCGCGCCGGTCATGGCCGGACACCCGGGCCAGGGCGCGGTCGCCGTCGAACACCAGGCGCATCTGGGTGGGGCTGAGGAACAGGTCGTCGCTGCCATCGTCGGGGATCAGGAAGCCGAAGCCATCGCGGTGCCCGCTGATGCGGCCGCGGATCAGGTCCAGCTTGTCCACCGGCGCGTAGGCGCCACGACGCGTATAGATAAGCTGTCCGTCGCGCTCCATGGCGCGCAGGCGACGACGCAAGGCCTCTTCCGGCTCCTCGCCGGCGAGCCCGAACTCGTCGAGCAACTGGGAGCGAGTCGCAGGAGCGCCTCGCTCGGATAGGTGAGCCAGGATCAGTTCCCGGCTGGGGATGGGGTTTTCGTACTTTTCCGCTTCGCGAGCGGCCTCGGGATCGAGGTTTTGCCAATCGGCCATTAGAGGTAGGTCACCTTTTCTTCTTTAGCGTTTGCTGCCATCGCTCTATTGAAGCGCGAAAACGCTTCGTCGGTCAGCTTCGGCAGCAGAATAATTTTTATCGCATCAGGGGTTTACAAGCAGAATACGTACTCGTATAGTTCGCGCCCACAACGTTGCTGAGACGTTGTAACACGGAAACGATGAGCGATCATCGACTCCAGTGCCCAGGTGGCGGAATTGGTAGACGCACTAGGTTCAGGTCCTAGCGGTGGCAACACCGTGGAAGTTCGAGTCTTCTCCTGGGCACCATATTTCAGACAAAGCCGGACATTAGACCGTTTTTGTTTCAGCAGTTCAGCCACTACCAGGCATTGAAACTGCGACAAGGTTTGCAACACCCAAGTCGATGAGCGATCATCGCACAATGCTGAAAAGCATGCCCAGGTGGCGGAATTGGTAGACGCACTAGGTTCAGGTCCTAGCGGTGGCAACACCGTGGAAGTTCGAGTCTTCTCCTGGGCACCATCTTCAAGACAAACAGCCGAGCATCGCTCGGCTTTTTGTTGTCCGCGATTTTTCCCTTCGAGCCACGCCACCTCCCCCCGCTCGCCGCGGCGCCGACCCCGGAAATGAAAACGGGCCGCATGCGCAGCCCGTTCCGTCATCGCCCCGCTATCCGCCTCAGGCGAATGGATGGCGCAGGATGATGGTTTCGTTGCGATCCGGACCGGTGGAGATGATATCGATCGGCGCACCCACCAGTTCTTCCACGCGCTTGATGTAGGCGCGGGCGTTGGCCGGCAACTCTTCCAGGGTCTTCGCACCCACGGTCGACTCGCTCCAGCCGGGCATTTCCTCGTAGACCGGCTGCAGGCCGATGTAGCTGTCGGCATCGGTCGGCGCTTCCAGCACATCGCCATCGGCATTCTTGTAGCCGACGCACAGGCGCACCACGTCCAGACCATCGAGCACGTCGAGCTTGGTCAGGCACAGGCCGGAGATGCTGTTGATCTCGATGGCGCGGCGCAGGATCACGGCATCGAACCAGCCGCAGCGACGAGCGCGACCGGTGGTGGCGCCGAACTCGTGGCCGCGCTTGGCCAGGTAGGCGCCGACGTCGTCGAACAGCTCGGTCGGGAACGGACCGGAGCCGACGCGAGTGGTATAGGCCTTGGTGATACCCAGTACGTAGTCCAGGTACAGCGGGCCGAAGCCGGAACCGGTGGCGGTACCGCCAGCGGTGGTGTTGGAACTGGTCACGTAGGGATAGGTGCCATGGTCGATGTCCAGCAGCGATCCCTGGGCGCCTTCGAACATGATGTCCTTGCCGTGCTTGCGCAGGTCGTGCAGGGTCGCAGCGACATCGGCCATCATCGGCTTGAGCAGCTCGGCATACTCCATCGCCTCGTCCAGAGTCTTCTGGAAGTCGATGGCCGGCTCCTTGTAGTAGTGCTGCAGGACGAAGTTATGGTAGTCCAGCAGCTCGCCCAGCTTGGCGGCGAAGCGCTCGCGGTGGAACAGGTCGCCAACGCGCAGGCCGCGACGTGCCACCTTGTCCTCGTATGCCGGGCCGATACCGCGACCGGTGGTGCCGATCTTGGCTTCGCCGCGGGCCTTCTCGCGCGCCTGGTCGAGGGCGACGTGATAGGACAGGATCAGCGGACAGGAAGGACTGATGCGCAGGCGCTCGCGCACCGGCACGCCCTTCTCTTCCAGCTTGGTGATTTCGCGCAGCAGCGCATCCGGCGCCAGCACCACGCCATTGCCGATCAGGCACTGCACGCCTTCGCGCAGGATGCCCGATGGAATCAGGTGCAGGACGGTTTTCTCGCCATCGATCACCAGGGTGTGGCCAGCGTTGTGACCACCCTGGTAGCGAACTACGGCAGCCGCCTGCTCGGTGAGCAGGTCGACGATCTTGCCCTTGCCCTCATCACCCCATTGGGTGCCCAGGACTACGACATTCTTACCCATAACACTTGTCCCCATCGTGGAAGTTCGATGCCGGCCGCGGCCGGCGGAATCTCAGGACGCCAGCGGCGCCACCTGCCAATTGCCATCGCGCAGCGCCAGCTGCCGGTCGCAGCCCGCCTCGCGCGCAGAAGCCGCATCCTGCCCGGGCAGAGCCTGGACGACACGCTGCCCGTCGCGGCGCAGTCGTTGCACCGCCTGCCAGAGCCCGGCCCCTTCGGCCGGCGCCCAGATACCCGATACAGCCTGGTCCAACCGGGCCTGGCCGAGAGTGACCAGGCTTTTCAGATCGGTGGAGAAACCGGTGGCCGGGCGGGCGCGCCCGAAATCGGCACCGATATCATCATAGCGACCGCCCTGGGCGATGGACTGGCCAACGCCGGGCACGAAGGCCGCAAACACCACGCCGGTGTGATAGTGATAGCCACGCAGCTCGCCGAGGTCGAAATACAGCGGCAAGCCGGGGAAACGTCCAGCCAGCGAATCGGCGATCTCGATCAGCTCGTTCAGCGCCACCTGGACATCGGCCGGCGCCGCCGCCAGACGGGCACGGCCCTGCTCCAGCGCATCGCGGCCGCCGCATAGCTCGGCCAGCGCACGCAACATGCCGCGCAGCTCGGCAGGCAGGTCTGCAGTCAGCGCCTCGACCTCGTCCACCGCCTTGCGCTGCAAGGCATCGAACAACTGCTGCTCGACTTCGCCGGACAGCCCTGCCGCGCGCGCCAGGCCGCGGTAGATACCGACATGGCCGAGGTCCATGTGCACGTCCGGCACTTCCGCCATCTCGAGCATTTCCAGCATCAGGCTGATCACCTCGACATCGCTGGCAGGGCTCGGATCGCCGTACAGCTCGGCGCCCAGCTGGATCGGACTACGCGAAGTGGACAGCGCGCGCGGCTGCGCATGCAGCACACTGCCGGCATAGCACAGGCGGCTCGGTCCCTCGCGGCGCAGGCTGTGCGCATCCATCCGCGCCACTTGCGGCGTAATGTCGGCACGGAAACCCATGAGCCGGCCGGACGCCGGGTCGGTCACCTTGAAGGTGCGCAGGTCAAGATCCTGTCCCGCGCCGGTGAGCAGCGACTCCAGGTATTCGATATGCGGGGTCACGACGAACTCGTAACCCCAGCGGTGGAACAGATCCAGCACCTGACGGCGGGCTGCTTCGATGCGCGCCGCCTCCGGGGGCAGCACCTCTTCGATCCCATCTGGCAGCAGCCAGCGGTCTACCGTTGCCATTTCGCCTCTCCCCTTTCAGCCGGGCGGCACATCATCAGTGAATCCAGTAAAGAAGCAGGGTGCCGAGCAGCATGCTGCCCAGCCCCACGAGACGCAGGTGACGGTCGCTCAGCCGGCCGATGCCGGTGACCGCCTCGCGCCATTGTCGCGGACACAGGAACGGCAGGATGCCTTCCAGCACCAGCACGAGACAAAAAGCGATGCCGAATTCCTGCCACATGATTCTCGCGGACGCAAAAAAGCCGGGATTTCCCGGCTGGCTCATCATAACACGATTTCTCCGGCGGGCGCTGCCGCCCGCCGGAGAACCGAGTATTACTTGTTGGCCTTGTTCAGATAGCGGAAGAACTCGCTGCTCGGATCGAGCACCAGTACGTCGCGCTTCTCGGCGAAGCTTTCGCGATACGCCTTCAGGCTACGGTAGAAGGAATAGAACTCCGGATCCTGGTTGTAGGCCTTGGCATAGATCGCGGCAGCCTTGGAGTCGCCGTCACCGCGGGTCTCTTCCGACTCGCGGTAGGCTTCGGCAACGATTACCCGGCGCTGGCGATCGGCGTCGGCACGAATGCCTTCGGCCAGTTCGCGACCCTTGGCGCGGTGCTCGCGGGCCTCGCGTTCACGCTCGGTGCTCATCCGCTCGAAGACGCTGCGGTTGACTTCCTTCGGCAGATCGATGGCCTTGACCCGCACGTCGATCACCTCGATACCCAGCTCCTTCTGCGCCATGCGGTTCAGCGAAGCGGTGATGTCGCCCATCAGCGCGTCGCGCTCGCCCGATACCACTTCATGCAGGGTACGCTTGCCGAACTGGTCGCGCAGACCCGCTTCGAGACGCCGCGACAGGCGTTCGTCGGCGATCTGCTTGAGGCCCGAGGTAGCGGTGTAGAAGCGCTCGGCATCCGCCACCCGCCACTTGGCATAGGCATCCACCATCACCGCTTTCTTTTCCAGGGTCAGGAAGCGCTGGGTCGGGGCATCCAGGGTCAGCAGGCGAGCGTCGAACTTGCGCACCTGGTTGACGTACGGGATCTTGAAGTGCAGGCCCGGCTTGACGTCGGACTCGACCACCCGGCCGAAGCGCAACATGACCGCGCGCTCGGTCTGCTGGACTACGTAGACGCTGTTCCACAGGACGATGGCGGCGACGACACCGACGATCAGAGCGATCAAAGACTTGTTGCCCATCAGCGGCTCTCCCTCGTACGCGCGTCTTGCTGGCGCAGATCGTTGACGATCCGCGACCCCAGGTCGGAAGCGCTGGCGCTGCCACCACCGGCGGAAGCACCGGCACCCGTAGCGGGTGCGGCGTTACGACCATCGATCATCTTGTCCAGCGGCAGGTAGAGCAGGTTGTTCTGCCCCTGCTGACCGGTCACCAGCACCTTGCTGGTCTGGCTGAAGACTTCCTGCATGGTGTCCAGGTACAGACGCTCGCGCGTCACTTCCGGAGCCTTGCGATATTCCACCAGCAGCTTGGAGAAGCGATCCGCCTCACCCTGGGCGCGCGAAATCACCTCGTCGCGGTAACCGTTGGCTTCTTCGATGATGCGCTGGGCCTGGCCACGCGCCTCCGGCACCACGCCGTTGGCATAGGCTTCGGCCTGGTTCTTCTCGCGCTGCTCGTCCTCGCGGGCCCGGATCACGTCGTCGAACGCTTCCTGCACCTCACGCGGGGCCTGGGCGCTCTGGATGTTCACCTGGGTCACGGTGATACCGGTCCTGTAGGTATCCAGGAAGCGTTGCAGGCGCTCGCGCACCTCGGTCGCCATCTGCTCGCGGCCTTCGGTGAGGATCCGGTCCATGGTGGTGGAGCCGGCGACATGCCGCAGCGCGCTCTCGGTCGCCTGCTGCAGGCTGACCTCGGGCTGGTCGACGTTGAGCACGAAGTCCTGCAGGTTGCTGATCTTGTACTGCACGGTCAGCGGCACTTCGACGATGTTCTCGTCCTCGGTGAGCATCTGCCCCTGCTTGCTGTACGCACGCTCGCGGGTGACGTTCTCCTGGAAGCGCTTGTCGATCGGCGGGAAGTAGAAGTTCAGGCCGGGACCGACCGTCTCGTAATACTTGCCGAAGCGCAGGATGACCGCCTGCTCCTGCTCGTCCACCACATAGATGGCGTTGTACAGCCAGAGCACGGCGAGGATCGCCAGGCCGATGCCGAACAGGCCCAGGCCACCGCCCTTGCCGCCGGAACCGGAGCCGGAACCGTTGCCACTGCGTTTTTTTCCACCGAACAGCCCGTTCAGGCTGTCCTGAAGCTTGCGGAAAGCCTCATCCAGGTCGGGCGGCCCCTTGCGGTCACCACCGCCGCCACCACCACCGCGGCGGCCTCCCCACGGGTCTCGATCGTTGTTGTTCGAGTTGTCACCCGGCTCGTTCCAAGCCATAGCGCTCTCCATCTAGTAACGCGAAACGCGCCTGCGGCGCGGCCACCCATGCTACCGAATGCCCTGCCCGCTGCCAAAAGCAGCGATACGGGCTTTATTGCAAAGTGTGTTGCGCAACGAACTCCGCCGGCTGCCAGCCAGCGCGGCTCGCCAGGCGGTTCAACTCGGCCCGCGGCAGGCGCACCTGCAGCAGGGTACAACCTTCCTCATCGTGCGCCTCGGACTGCACCGCGCCCAGTTCGAACAACTGGGCGCGCAGGCGCCCGAGCCGCTGGGGCAGGCGCAAGGTCCCGACGAAGAGGTCCTCGCCGAGCAGCTCGGCGATGGCCTGGCGCAACAGGTCGAGGCCTTCGCCGGTCTGCGCCGACAGCCAGACGCGCACCGGCTTGCCGGAGTCGTCGCGCTGGATGTGCGGCTCGACCGAGGGTAGCAGGTCGACCTTGTTATAGACCTCGAGCATCGGCAATTCGTTGGCGCCGATCTCGCCGAGCACCGCCAGCACCTGCTCGACCTGCGCATCCCGTTCGGGCTCGTAGGCGTCGATCACGTGCAGCAGGAGGTCGGCGTTGCTCGACTCTTCCAGCGTAGCGCGGAAGGCCTCCACCAGCTTGTGCGGCAGGTGACGGATGAAGCCCACCGTGTCGGCCAGCACCACCGGCCCGAGATCGTCCAGTTGCAGGCGACGCAGGGTGGGGTCGAGGGTGGCGAACAACTGGTTGGCGGCATACACCTCGGAGGCGGTGAGCGCATTGAACAGGGTCGATTTGCCGGCGTTGGTATAGCCGACCAGGGAGACCGCCGGGATATCCGCGCGCTTGCGCCCGCGTCGAGCCTGCTCGCGCTGGCTGCGGACCTTCTCCAGGCGCTGCTTGATCTGGCGGATGCGCACGCGCAGCAGGCGTCGGTCGGTTTCCAGCTGGGTCTCACCCGGACCGCGCAGGCCGATACCGCCTTTCTGCCGTTCGAGGTGGGTCCAGCCGCGTACCAGCCGCGTGCTCATGTGCTCCAGTTGCGCCAGTTCCACCTGCAACTTGCCTTCGTGGGTACGTGCGCGCTGGGCGAAGATGTCGAGGATCAGCCCGGTCCGGTCGAGTACGCGGCACTCGAACGCTCGCTCGAGGTTGCGCTCCTGGCTGGGCGTCAAGGTGTGGTTGAAAATCACCAGCTCGACGTTTTCGGCCTTGACCAGGTCGTGCAACTCCTCGACCTTGCCACTGCCGATAAGATATTTGGCGCTCGGCTGGTGGCGGGAGACGCTGACGAATGCCACCGTTTCCGCGCCGGCCGAACGCACCAGCTCCTGGAACTCCTGCGGGTCTTCACGCGCCTCGGGGTTCTGCCCTTCCAGATGCACCAGAACAGCCTGTTCCCCACCACCTGGGCGCTCAAAGAACAAAGCGGACTCCCGTCAAGCGTTGCCCGGCTCGGCCGGCTGGTCACCGCTCGGCAGACGCACCGGACGGCTCGGTACCACGGTGGAGATCGCGTGCTTGTAAACCATCTGGCTGACGGTGTTCTTCAGCAGGATGACAAACTGGTCGAAGGACTCGATCTGGCCTTGCAGCTTGATGCCGTTGACCAGATAGATGGAAACCGGGACGCGTTCTTTCCGCAGGGTATTGAGGTAAGGGTCTTGTAGCGAATGCCCTTTTGACATGTGCCGCACTCCTTTAAGGATCGTAGTTTGAAGTAGTCGAATAGGGTGACTTGGCGCCGTCCAAACTCCGGTCTCGCTCCGGAAACAGACGGACAAATTAAGGTCTCAGGCCAATATGGAGACCGTTTTCAGGTATTTCAAGGCACGCGGCAGATTGTCACCTGCTAGGCTGTCCATCCAGTGTAGATGGCTCCAGCTTCGCAGCCAGGTGAACTGGCGCTTGGCCAACTGGCGGGTAGCGATGATGCCGCGTTCGGTCATTTCAGCGTAGGACAGCTTGCCATCCAGGTAATCCCACACCTGACGGTAACCCACGGCTCTAATAGACGGTAATCCTGCATGCAAGTCACTTCTGGCATGCAGTGCTTCGACCTCGGCGATGAAACCCTGTTCCAGCATCTGGCGAAAACGCTGCGCAATCCGCGCGTGCAACACCTGGCGCTGCTCGGGAGCAATCGCCAGCTGAGCGACAGTATACGGCAATTGATTCCTGCCTGACGCGTCAAAATCCGCCTTTTCAGCGCTTTGCCGGCGACGCAGGTCGCTCATCGACACCCCGCCGAGGCGATACACCTCGAGCGCCCGCATCAGTCGCTGCGGGTCGTTGGGGTGGATGCGCGCAGCCGACTCCGGGTCGACCTCGGCGAGTTGCCGGTGCAGCGCCTCCCAACCTTCGGCCAGGGCCTCGGCCTCGATCGCCGCGCGCACCTCGGGATCGGCGCCGGGCATGTCGGCCAGGCCCTCGAGCAACGCCTTGTAATAGAGCATGGTGCCCCCCACCAGCAGGGGAATCCTGCCGCGCGCGGTGGCCTCGGCCATCGCCGCCAGGGCGTCGGCGCGGAATTCCGCGGCCGAATAGCTCTCCGCCGGATCGCGGATATCGATCAGGCGGTGCGGATAGCGCGCCAGCAGCTCCCGGGAAGGCTTGGCCGTACCGATATCCATGCCGCGGTAGATCAGCGCCGAGTCGACGCTGATCAGCTCGCAGGGCAGCGCATCGGCCAGCGCCATCGCCAGGTCGGTCTTGCCGGCGGCGGTCGGCCCCATGAGAAAGATGGCGGGAGGCAGGGAAGACATCGGAAAGCTCTTGGACAAAGCGCATAGCTTCGGGCTTTGCGCCCGAAGCTGCAAGGCTCAGCGTCCGCGCAGGAAGAGCTTGTCCAGCTCGTCCAGGCCCAACTGGGTCCAGGTCGGACGCCCATGGTTGCACTGGCCGCTGCGTTCGGTGATTTCCATGTCGCGCAACAGGGCGTTCATTTCCGGCAGGGTCAGGCGCCGGTTGGCGCGCACCGCGCCATGGCAGGCCATGGTGCCGAGCAACTCGTTCAGGTGTGCCTGGATACGGTCGCTGGTGCCGTACTCCAGCAGGTCGGCGATGACATCGCGCACCAACTGGGTCGCCTCCGCCTGCTTGAGCAGCGCAGGGATCTGCCGGATCGCCAGACTTTCCGGCCCCAGGCGCTGCAGCTCGAAGCCCAGGCGCTGGAACCAGCTGGAATGCTCTTCCGCGCAATCCGCCTCGCGCTCGCTGACCGCGATCGACTCCGGCACCAGCAACGGCTGCCCACGCAAGCCTTCGCTGGCCATCGCCACCTTGAGGCGCTCGTAGGTGATCCGTTCGTGGGCCGCGTGCATGTCCACCAGCACCAGGCCGTGGGCGTTCTCGGCGAGGATGTAGATGCCCTTGAGCTGCGCCAGGGCGTAACCCAGCGGCGGGATGTCCTGGGCGCTCTCGGGCAACGCGGCTGGCGCCTCGCCCGCGGGCAACGGCGCGAAGTAGGCCTTGTAGGCGCCACCGGCCTCGGCCAGAGAAGGCGGCGCCTCCGGCCGGGTGTAGGCGGAATAGCCGGAGGAGCCGCCGGAGGCCGACGAGCCGCCACTCCAGCCCACCCGTGCCGCCGGACTCTCCAGCACGCTCTCGGCCAGGCGCATCTCGCCCTGCGGGCCGAACTCGCCGGCGGCAGCGCCGGTCGGTCGCGGCTCGGTCAGGCTGGTCGCCCCGGGCGGCGCGAGCTGGTCGTCGGGACGGACCTCGCCCAGCGCACGATGCAAGGTGCCATAGAGGAAGTCATGGACCATCCGGCTGTCACGGAAGCGAACTTCGTGCTTGGTCGGGTGCACGTTGACGTCCACCACCGCCGGATCGACTTCGAAGAACAGCACGAAGGTCGGGTGCCGGCCGTTGTACAGCACGTCGCGATAAGCCTGGCGCACCGCGTGGGCGACCAGCTTGTCGCGCACCATGCGCCCGTTCACATAGAAGTACTGCAGGTCCGGCTGGCTGCGGGAGAAGGTCGGCAAGCCGACCCAGCCCCACAGGTGCAGGCCGTTGCGCTCGACCTCGATCGGCAGCGCCTGCTCGAGGAATGCCTGGCCGCACACCGCGCCGACCCGGCGCGCGCGGGCCAGCTCGTCTCGCGCCTCGTGCAGGGCGAAGATGGTCTTGCCGTTGTGGCGCAGGTGGAAAGCCACGTCGAAACGGGCCAGCGCCAGGCGCTTGATGACTTCCTGCAGATGGTCGAACTCGGTCTTCTCAGCGCGCAGGAACTTGCGCCGCGCCGGGGTGTTGAAGAACAGGTCGCGAACCTCGACGCTGGTCCCCACCGGGTGCGCCGCCGGCTGTACCCGCGGCTGCATGTCGCGGCCCTCGGTTTCCACCTGCCAGGCTTCGCCGGCGTCGGCGGTACGCGAGGTCATGGTCAGGCGCGCTACCGAGCTGATCGAGGCCAGCGCCTCGCCACGGAAGCCGAGGCTCATCACCCGCTCCAGGTCTTCCAGCTCGCGGATCTTGCTGGTGGCGTGGCGAGCCAGGGCCAGCGGCAGGTCGTCGGCGGGGATGCCGCGACCGTCGTCGCGCACTCGCAGCAACTTGATGCCGCCCTGCTCGACCTCCACGTCGATGCGCCGGGAACCGGCGTCAAGGCTGTTTTCCAGGAGTTCCTTGGCCACCGAGGCGGGACGTTCGACCACCTCACCGGCGGCGATCTGGTTCGCCAGCCGCGGACTCAGCAGCTGGATACGCGGTGTTTCACTCATCACTGGGCCGCCAGGGCGGTGCTCGGGATGGACAGGGCCTGGCCGACTTTCAGGTTGTCGCTGGGCAGGCTGTTGCTGCTGCGCAGCGCGGCCATGCTCACTTCATAGCGCTGGGCGATCATCGCCAGGGTCTCTCCGGGCCGCACCACGTGCTCGCGCGGCCCCATGGAGAGCTTGCCCTGGGCGCGCAAAGAGGCGATGTAGGTGCCGGGCGGCGGGCTCTGCTGGAAATACTGGCGGATGCCGCTGGTGATCGAACGCGCCAAGGCCTGCTGATGGCTGGCGCTGGCCAGCTTGCGCGACTCGTTGACGTTCGAGATGAAGCCGGTTTCCACCAGGATCGACGGGATGTCCGGCGACTTCAACACCATGAACCCGGCCTGCTCGACACGACGCTTGTGCAGCGAAGTGATGCGGCCGACATTGGTCAGCACCTTGTGGCCGACGTCCAGGCTCGACGAGAGGGTGGCGGTCATCGACAGGTCGAGCAGCACGCCGGCGAGCATCTGGTCCTTGTCGCCGAGGCTGACGCTGCCATCGCCGCCGATCAGGTCGGAACGGTTCTCGCTGTCGGCCAGCCAGCGCGCGGTTTCCGAAGTGGCGCCGCGGTCGGACAGGGCGAACACCGAGGCACCGAAGGCGCTGCGGCTCGGCGCGGCGTCGGCATGGATCGAGACGAACAGGTCGGCGCCCTTCTTGCGGGCGATCTCGGTGCGCTTGCGCAGTGGGATGAAGTAGTCGCCGGTACGGGTCAGCTCGGCCCGGTAACCGCGCACCTGGTTGATCTGGCGTTGCAGCTCGCGAGCGATCGACAGGGTGATGTTCTTCTCGTGCAGCCCGCCCGGGCCAAGGGCGCCAGGGTCTTCACCGCCGTGGCCGGCGTCGATGGCGATGACGATATCGCGGGTACCGCCCTTGGTCGGCAGCGGCAGCTTGGCCACCGGCTGGGTCGGCGTCACCGGAGTGACCGGCACGCTCGGGGTCGGCGTCGCGGGTACGTCCGGGGTCAGGTCGGCGCCCTGGTCGTAGAGATCGACCACCAGGCGGTTGCCGTATTGCTGGTTGGGCGGCAGGACGAAGCTTTTCGGGGTGACCTGCGCCGACAGGTCGAGGACCATGCGCAGGTCGTTGGGCGTGCGCTGGGCGGAGCGCACCGCGGTGATCGGGGTGTTGCCGAGCTTGAGACCGTTGAGCTGGGTCGCCAGCTGGGCGCCGCTGACGTCGATGACGATACGGTTGGGTGCGGCCAGGGTGAACAGGCTGTGCTGCACCGGACCGGAGAGATCGAAGACCAGACGGGTGTTGTCCGGAGCGCGCCAGATCCGCACGCTCTTGATTTGCGCGGCGGCCAGAACCTCGCCGACCTGGCAGGCCAGCAGAATCATCACCCCAGTCAACAACGTCCGCAGACGCAAGCCCCAACCCATCGTTTTTCTCATGCTCCCATGGTCAGGGTGGCACACCAGGCTTCGCCCCGCGCACCGTGCGGTACCAGGCGCAGTGTCCGTCCACCCGCTTGGGCAGTAATGGTAATGTCCAGATCGGCGGTTGGCAAAACGCCCGCACCGCGCTCGGGCCACTCGATCAGACAGAGTGCGCTGCCATCGAAATAGTCGCGGATGCCGAAGAACTCCAATTCCTCCGCATCGGCGAGCCGGTACAGGTCGAAATGGTAGGCGCGCAGCTCGCCGATTTCGTAAGGCTCGACCAGGGTAAAGGTCGGGCTTTTCACCGAGCCGGCATGGCCGAGGCCGCGCAGGATGCCGCGCGAGAGGGTGGTCTTGCCGGCGCCGAGGTCGCCATGCAGGTAGATCACCCCCTGCCCCCCGCTGACCCGGGCGATGCGCCCGCCCAGTTCGAGCATCGCGTCTTCCCCTTCGGCGGACAGGATCACTTCAGACACGGACTGCACTCCTCGAGCAACTGACGAACGGTAGGTATGAGATCGGTCGCCGCCAGCCCGCGACCCTGGGCGCCGAGCCGCTCACCGGCGGCGGCATGCAGCCAGACAGCCAGGCAGGCCGCCTCGAACGCCTCCACGCGCTGGGCCAGCAAGGCACCGGTGATGCCCGACAGCACGTCACCCAGGCCGGCGCCGGCCATCGCCGGATGCCCCTGGGAACAGACGGCGAGTCGTCCGTCGGGCGCGGCGATCAGGCTGCCGGCGCCCTTCAGCACCACCACCGCCTGGTAGCGACGCGCCAGTTCCAGCGCCGCCGCCGGACGATCCGCCTGCACCTCGGCGGTCGAGCGACCCAACAGGCGCGCGGCCTCGCCGGGATGCGGCGTCAGAATCCATGTCTGCGGCCCTGCTCCGACCGGTTCCAGGGCCAGCAGGTTCAACGCGTCGGCATCCCAGACCTGCGGCAACGGTCGCGACCGGACAGCGCTCAGCAGGCTGCGACCCCAGGCGCGCTGGCCAAGCCCGGGACCGAGCACCAGCACGCTGGCGCGTTCGGCAAGGGCCAGCAGTTGGTTCGCCGACGCCACGCCATGGGCCATGACCTCGGGACAACGGCCCAGCAACGCCGGCACATGTTCGACGCGGGTCGCCGCCGAGACCAGCCCGGCGCCGCAGCGCAGGGCGCTTTCCGCGGCCAGTAGCACGGCCCCGCCCATGCCGGTGTCGCCGCCGACCACCAGCAGGTGGCCGAACAGCCCCTTGTGTGCGGTCCGCGGCCGCGCTGCCAGCCTCGGCAGGGCATTTCGCGCCAGGCGGCGAGCCCGGGGCTGGAGCGCTTGCAGCACGACGGCGTCGCTACCGAGTTCGTCGAACACCAGCTCGCCGACCCGTGCCGGCGCCTCGCCAGTGAACAGCCCGATCTTCAGGCCGATGAAAGTCACTGTCAGATCCGCCCTGATCGCTTCCCCCAATACCGCGCCGGTGTCGGCGCTCAAGCCGGAAGGAATATCCACCGCCAGCACCGGCAGGTCGGCGGCGTTGGCCAGGCGGATGGCCTGCGCAAAGGGCTCGCGCACGGCACCTGCCAGGCCGGTGCCGAGCAATGCATCCACTACTACGCCCTCGAGCACGGCGCACTCGCTCCAGGGCTCCACCACGACCCCGGTCGCCAGCGCGGCGGCATGCGCCTGCGCCGCGTCGCCGGCAAGCCGCTGCGGCGCCGCGACCGCCAGCACCCGCACTCGCCAACCTGCACGTTGCGCCAGCGCCGCGATCAGGTAGCCGTCGCCGGCATTGTTGCCGTGCCCGGCGAGCACCGTCAGCGCCGCGGCCTCCGGCCAACGGCGGCGCAAGGCACGCCAGGCGGCGTGGGCGGCGCGCTGCATGAGTTCGAAGCCCGGCGTGCCGGCAGCGATCAGGCGCGCATCCAGGTCGCGCACCTGGGCGGCGGAATAGAGGGCGAGTGGCAGGTCGTCGTGCTGGAAGGTCATGGTCATCGGATCGATTCGGCGTCAGGCGCGCAGTCTGGCAGAATTATACCTATCCCATTTCGCTTTCCCTCGTCTTCGTTGCCTCCCATGACTCCCCAACCTCTGGCCGACAACCTTTCCCCGCCGGATCCCGCCCGCCTCGCCCAGTCCATCAAGGACTGGGGCCGCGAGCTGGGGTTCCAGCAGGTCGGTATCAGCGACGTCGAGCTGGGCGAGCACGAAGCGCACCTGCAGCGCTGGCTGGAGGCCGGCTACCACGGCGAGATGGACTACATGGCGGCGCACGGCAGCAAGCGCTCGCGACCTGCCGAGCTGGTTCCCGGCACGCTGCGGGTGATCTCCCTGCGCATGGATTACCTGCCCGGCGACACGCGCATGGCGCAGGTCCTCGCGACACCGGAAAAAGCCTACGTCTCGCGCTACGCCCTCGGCCGCGACTACCACAAGCTGATCCGCAAACGTCTGCAACAACTGGCCGAGCGCATCCAGGCCGAAGTCGGCCCGTTCGGTTTCCGCGCCTTCGTCGACAGCGCGCCGGTGCTGGAAAAGGCCATCGCCGAACAGGCCGGCCTCGGCTGGATCGGCAAGAACACGCTGGTGCTCAACCGCAAGGCCGGCAGCTACTTCTTCCTCGGCGAGCTGTTCGTCGACATGCCGCTACCCGTCGACCCGGCGATGGACAGCGAGCATTGCGGACGCTGCTCGGCCTGCCTGGACATCTGCCCGACCGCGGCCTTCGTCGGCCCCTACCGGCTGGACGCGCGACGCTGCATCTCCTACCTGACCATCGAGTACAAGGGCGCGATTCCGCTGGAGCTGCGGCCACTGATCGGCAACCGGGTATTCGGCTGCGACGACTGCCAGATCGTCTGCCCATGGAATCGCTTCGCCCGCCCCACCGGGCAGGGCGACTTTCAGCCGCGCCACAGCCTGGACAACGCCGAACTCGCCGAACTGTTCCTCTGGAGCGAGGAGGAGTTCCTCGGCCGCACCGAGGGTTCGCCGCTGCGCCGCGCCGGCTACGAACGTTGGTTGCGCAACCTGGCGGTGGGGCTGGGCAACGCGCCCTCGACCATCCCGGTGCTGGAGGCGCTGAAGGCGCGCCGCGGGTTCCCTTCGGAGCTGGTCCGCGAGCACGTGGAATGGGCCCTGCGGCGCCACGGGGAAACCTAGCCCGGCCGGCGCCTGCCGCCCGGCCCGGACGGATCAGAGCTTGATGAAGTGGTCGCGATAGTGGCGCAGCTCGGCGATCGACTCGCGGATATCGTCCAGCGCCAGGTGGGTGTTACCCTTCTTGAAGCTCTCGCGGACCTGCGGCGCCCAGCGCGCAGCCAGCTCCTTGAGGGTGGAGACGTCGAGGTTGCGGTAGTGGAAGTAGCCTTCCAGCCTGGGCATGTGCCTATAGAGGAAGCGGCGGTCCTGGCAGATGCTGTTGCCGCAGATCGGCGAGCTGCGCTTGGGCACCCACTGCTCGAGGAAGGCCAGGGTCTGCGCCTCGGCCTCGGCCATGCTCACGGTACTTTCCCGAACCCTCTGGGTCAGGCCGGACTGGCCGTGCTGGCGGGTATTCCACTCGTCCATGCCGGCGAGGATTTCCTCTGGCTGGTGGATGGCGATCACCGGTCCTTCGGCCAGGGTGTTGAGGTCACTGTCGGTGACGATGGTGGCCATCTCGATGATGACGTCCCGGTCCGGATCGAGGCCGGTCATCTCCAGGTCGATCCAGATAAGGTTCTGCGGGTTCTGCATGGGGAGTCGCTCCAGTCGCTATGCCGTGCATTCTAGCGTGGAACGCCGCCGCGCGAATGATGGCGGCGCGCCCATGTTAAACTCGCCGCCGATTTTTCATGCGGACGCATCATGGCCAAACGCCACTTGACCCGCCGGCAGAGCTGGCGCATCGAAAAGATCCAGGAAGAACGCGCGGCCCGGGCGGCCCGTCGCGAGTTGCGTGCCGTGGACGAGCTGGAAGGCGGCGACCTGGGACCGGAGCAGACCGGCCAGGTGATCGCTCATTTCGGGGTTCAGGTAGAGGTCGAGTCCGCCGACGGCCAGGTTTCCCGCTGTCACCTGCGCGCCAACCTGCCGGCACTGGTGACCGGCGACCAGGTGGTCTGGCGTGCCGGCAACCAGGGCATCGGCGTGATCGTCGCGCAATTGCCGCGCCGCTCCGAGCTGTGCCGCCCGGACATGCGCGGGCTGCTCAAGCCGGTGGCGGCCAACGTCGACCGCATCGTCATCGTCTTCGCCCCGCGTCCCGAACCGCACGCCAACCTGATCGACCGCTACCTGATCGCCGCCGAACATGCCGGCATCCAGCCGTTGCTGCTGCTGAACAAGGCCGACCTGGTCGACGAGAGCAATGCCGAAGGCATCGATGCGCTGCTGAATGTCTACCGCACCCTGGGTTATCCGCTGATCGAGGTGTCGGCCTTCAATGGCCTGGCGATGGACGAACTGCGCGGCGCGCTGGACGGTCATGTGAGCGTCTTCGTCGGGCAGTCCGGGGTGGGCAAGTCGTCGCTGGTGAATGCCTTGTTGCCGGGTGTCGACACCCGTGTCGGCGACCTCTCCACGGTGACCGGCAAGGGCACCCATACCACCACCACCGCGCGACTGTTCCATTTTCCCGGCGGCGGCGACCTGATCGACTCGCCCGGCATCCGTGAGTTCGGCCTGGGGCACGTGTCGCGAGACGACGTCGAGGCCGGTTTCATCGAGTTCCGCGACCTGCTCGGGCATTGCCGCTTCCGCGACTGCAAGCACGACCGCGAACCAGGTTGCGCCCTGCTCCAGGCCCTGGAGGACGGGCGCATCATGCCGCAACGCATGGCCAGCTACCGGCACATTCTGGCAAGCATGCCGGAAACGGACTACTGAACCTCAGTCGCCCTTGATCTGCTCCAGCTTCAGGCTGCCGCCGTCGTCGAACAGGTTGAGCTTCTTCTGCACCTCGTCCGCCGGTAGCGAAGGTTGCGCGCCCGCCGCCGGTGCCTCGGCAGCCGGCTTCGGCTGCTCGCCCGGGGCAGCCGCGGGGGCGCTGGCTTCGGGAGCGCCGGTCTCGCCTTCGATGGCCTTCTGCGCCTTGCGGGTCAGGACCACGATGTCGATCCGCCGGTTCACCGGGTTCAGCGGGTCCTTGTCGTCGAACAGGCGTGCCGAGGCATATCCGACAACCTGGGCGATCTGCCCTTCCGGATAGCCGCCGGCGACCAGCGCACGGCGCGCGGCGTTGGCGCGATTGGCCGATAGCTCCCAGTTGCCGAAGTCGCCGTTGCCGGCATAGGGCTTGGCGTCGGTGTGGCCGCTGATGCTGATCTTGTTCGGCACCTGGCGGATGGTCTCGGCCATGGCCAGCAGGATGTCCTCGAAATACGGCTGCAGGCGCGCGCTGCCGAGGTCGAACATCGGCCGGTTGGCGGCGTCGACGATCTGGATGCGCAGGCCGTCGCGGGTGATCTCGAAGTGGATCTGGTCCTTGAAGTCCTTGAGCATCGGATTTTCGTCGACCTTGTTCTGCAACTCCTGCAGCAGCAGCGCCAGGCGCTCTCGCTCAACCTGCTCGGCGAGGTTCTCGGCCTGGTCGGCGTTGACCTGATGGTCCTGCTCGGGGCTGATCCGGCTTTCGTTGGAGTCCGGCTGGGCCTGGACCTGCGGATTGAGGGTCTTGTCCGGCGCCGGCGTCGGCGTGCCGCCGAGGTCGATGACGTAGGGGCTGGCACTTTCGCTGAAACCGATGGGGTCCTGGAAGTATCCGGAAATCGCCTTCTTCTGCTCCGGGGTGGCCGAAGACAGCAGCCAGAGCACCAGGAAGAACGCCATCATCGCCGTCGCGAAGTCGGCGAAGGCGATCTTCCACGAGCCGCCGTGGTGGCCGGCGGCATAGCGCTTGACGCGCTTGACGATGATCGGCTGGTTATTGTCCATCTATCGACAGTGCCTCCACTCAGCGGCCACGCACGGCCTGCTCGAGCTCGGCGAAGGTCGGCCGATGGGCGGGCAGCAGCACCTTGCGGCCGAACTCGACGGCCAGCGAAGGCGGCATGCCGGAAGCAGAAGCGACCAGGCAGGCCTTGATCGCTTCGAACATGTTCAACTCTTCCTTGGCATCGTGCTCCAGCGCGACGGCCAGCGGGCCGACGAAGCCGTAGGCGGCGAGAATCCCGAGGAAGGTACCCACCAGGGCGGCGGCGACGTGGTGGCCGATCTCCGCCTGGCTGCCTTCGCCAAGCAACGCCATGGTGATGACGATGCCGAGTACCGCGGCGACGATACCGAAGCCCGGCAGGGCGTCGGCGACCTTGGTCACCGCGTGGGACGGATGCTCCAGGTCCTCCTTGAGACTGGACAGCTCCATGTCGAACAGGCCTTCCAGCTCGTGCGGCGCCATGTTGCCGGAGGACATGATGCGCAGGTAGTCGCAGACATAGGCGGTCATCCGTTCGTCCTTCAGCACGCCGGGGTACTTGCTGAAGATGGGACTGGCCGCGGGGTCCTCGATGTCCGCCTCGATCGCCATCATCCCTTCGCGCCGGCTCTTGTTGAGGATCTCGTAGAGCATGCCCAGCACCTCGAGGTAGTAGGTCTGGGTAAAGCGGTTGCTGAACATCTTCGGCGCTTTCTTCAGCACCACCATGAACGTGCTGCCCGGGTTGGCCTGGAGGAACGCCCCCAGTGCCGCACCGCCGATGATCAGGACCTCGAAGGGCTGGATGATGGCGCCGATCTTGCCGCCGGAGAGCAGGAAGCCCCCGAGGACACTGGCGAAAACGACGATGATGCCGATGATTTTTGACATGAGGACCGGACGTGCGAAATGAACAGGATAAGGAGGGGGACTGCTAGGCTCCCTCTTGTTATCGGTTGCTAGCCGCAAGACTATAGTCCGAATACTCGAAAAGCCAGTTCGCCGCCTCGCCGACACCGAGCCCGACACCCATGACAGACCGCCTCGCCGCCTGGCTCGAAGAGCTCGACCGGCAACCCCTGCCGATCCCCGCCAGCCACTATGCCGGCCTGCACGCCGCGCTGAGCGACAGCCGCCGCTCGCTGCGCGAGATCGCCGACCAGTTGCAGGGCAGCCCGACGCTGGCGTTGTCCATCCTGCGCGAGGCCAATCGCGCCGAGAGCGCCCGCGACAACCCCGCGGAAAGCCTGGAGGTGGCCCTCAGCCGCCTCGGCCTGGCGCGCGCGAGCCAACTTCTGAAGACCCTGCCGAGCATCCAGGATGCGGAGATGCCCAGGGTCCTCGGGCAGATGCTGCTGATCAGCCAGCACGCCATGCAGCAGGCCAGCGGCCTGTTCGGCGCGCGCCTGGCCAGGCTCTGGCAGGAAATCCACTGGGGCAGCCTGCTGACCATGGCTCCGGTCTGGGCGCTGGCCAACGCCCGCCCGCAGCTGCTGGAGCAATGGCAGCAACGCGTGCTGGTACAGGGCGAACCGACCCTGCGAGTGGAGCGCGAACTGCTCGGCATGCGCCTGCTGCCGATCTGCCTGGCGCTGGCCGAACGCTGGCGGCTACCGCAGTGGGTCATCCAGGGCTATCGCCTGCTCGCCTGCGACCGTCGCCTGCTGGTTCGAGCCTTGCGTATCGCCCGCGACCATCAGTCGCCCCTGCTCCAGCAACAGCAACTCGATGCCCAGCCCGATCTCGCCCGCTGGCTGACCCAGCCGGCCAACTGCACTCTCCTCGCCAATGGCTTGGCCATCGCCGCGCACCAGAGCTGGGACGGGCCGCACATGCTGCGCTGGCAGCGCCTGACCGGTCTGTACCTGGGCCAGCCGCTGACCGAAGTCCAGCAGCAGGTGCACATGCTCGCCGCGCAAAGCGCGCGCCTGCACGCCCGGCCGCCGCTGTGGCATCCGGCGGTGGCCTTGATCTGGCCCTGGCAGGCCAGCCGCTGGCGTGCCGAAGCGGCGCCCCCGCCGCCGCCCTCGGCGGAAGCCCTGGCCGAGTGGCGGCAGCATTGCGCCGAGTTGCTCCGCGAGCCCAGCCCGTTCAGCAACGTCGTGCAGCTCACCGCCTGTGCCCGCGATGCGCTGCGCGCCTGCGGCCTGCAAAGGATGCTGCTGCTGGTGGCCGATCGCACACAGGTACACGTGCTGGCGCAGCAGAGCGCCGGACTCGAACCGGGCCAGGAGAAATTGCAACTGGAGATTGCCAGCAGCCCGCTGCTGAAGAAACTGTTCCAGCAGCCTGCCCTGCTGCGCATCGGCCCGAACAACCAGGACCAGTTGCTGCCGGCCCTCGGCGAACCCTTGCGCCAACTGTTCCCCGGACCTCACCTGCTGCTGCGCTCGCTGGGCAACGGCTCGCGGGTGGTGATGCTGGTCCTGGCCGACCTCGGCGGCCAGCCGTTCAGCGACCTGCATGCCCAGGCCTTCGCCAAGACCGCCCAGTGCACCGAGCGCGCGATCCAGCAGTTCGGCCGCCAGCGCCGCACGGAATGAGGGACATGCCCGGCACACTGGTCGGGCGCGCTTTCCGTTAAACTGCTGCCCTTCTTCAACCCGGGGGTACTCGCATGTCCGTCTTCTCCGACCTGCCATTGGTGATCGAGCCCAGCGATCTCGCGCCGCGCCTGGGCGCGCCCGAGCTGATCCTGGTCGACCTGACCAGTGCCGCCCGCTACGCCGAAGGGCATATCCCCGGCGCGCGTTTCGTCGACCCCAAACGCACCCAGTGGGGACAACCCCCGGCACCCGGCCTGCTACCGGCCAAGGCCGACCTGGAAGCCCTGTTCGGCGAGCTGGGCCACCGCCCGGAGGCGACCTACGTGGTCTACGACGACGAAGGCGGCGGCTGGGCGGGCCGCTTCATCTGGCTGCTGGACGTGATCGGCCACCACCGCTACCACTATCTCAACGGCGGCCTGCCGGCCTGGATCGCCGACGCCCAGGTGCTCGACCGCGAGGTCCCGGCGCCTGTCGGCGGCCCGCTGCCGCTGACGTTGCACGACGAGCCCAGCGCGACCCGCGAATACCTGCAAAGCCGCCTCGGCGCCGCCGACCTGGCGGTATGGGATGCGCGCAACCCCAGCGAATACGCCGGTACCAAGGTGCTCGCCGCGAAGGCCGGGCATGTGCCCGGCGCGATCAATTTCGAATGGACCGCCGGCATGGACCCGGCTCGCGCCCTGCGCATCCGCGCGGATATCGCCGAAGTCCTGGAGGACCTCGGCATCACGCCGGACAAGGAAGTGATCACCCACTGCCAGACCCACCATCGCTCCGGCTTCACCTACCTGGTGGCCAAGGCGCTGGGCTACCCGCGGGTCAAAGGCTACGCCGGCTCCTGGTCGGAATGGGGCAACCACCCCGATACCCCTGTAGAGGTTTGAGGAATGTCGTTCAAAGATCGTCTGTTCATCTGCAGCCAGTACCTGCTGCCGCACCACCTGCTGTCCCGGCTGATCGGCTTCGCCGCCGACTGCCGGGCGACCTGGTTCAAGGACCGCCTGATCGCCTGGTTCGCCCGGCGCTACCAGGTCGACATGCGCGAAGCACAGGTCGAGGACCTGCAGGCCTATGAACATTTCAATGCCTTCTTCACCCGCGCCCTGAAGGATGGCGCCCGCCCGCTGGCCCAGGAGCCCGGCGCGGTGCTCTGCCCGGCCGATGGCGCGATCAGCCAGCTCGGCCCGATCGAGCACGGGCGGATCTTCCAGGCCAAAGGCCACAGCTACAGCCTGGCCGAACTGCTCGGCGGCGACGCCGAACTGGCCGCGCCCTTCATGGGCGGCGACTTCGCCACCGTCTACCTGTCCCCCCGGGACTACCACCGCGTGCACATGCCGCTGGCCGGCACCCTGCGCGAGATGGTCTACGTTCCCGGCCGGCTGTTCTCGGTGAACCAGACCACCGCGGAAAACGTTCCCGAGCTGTTCGCCCGCAACGAGCGGGTGGTCTGCCTGTTCGACACCGAGCGCGGTCCGATGGCCGTGGTGCTGGTGGGCGCGATGATCGTGGCCTCCATCGAAACCGTCTGGGCCGGCCTGGTTACGCCGCCGAAGCGCGAACTGAAGACCTTCCGCTACGACGAAGCCGCCCGCGCGCCGATCCGCCTGGAAAAAGGCGCCGAGCTGGGTCGCTTCAAGCTGGGCTCCACCGCCATCGTCCTGTTCGGCCCGCAGCAGGTCGCGTTCAACGACGGCCTCGGGGCAGCGAGCCCGGTGCGCATGGGCGAGTGCCTGGCCCTGCCGAAACAGGCCTGACCTCGCCGGGACGGAGCGCCCCGAGCGTCTCCGTCCCATCTCTCCCCGCCGCCGGAACCTCCCGGCGGGATCGTGGCGTCCGAAGGCTGCGGGTCCATTTCGATGCTGCTAGAGTTCGGAAAGGTCCTATCGAGCCTGTGCCGACCCCTCGGTCAGGAAAGCGGACTGCCGCACAGTTCCTGTCCTGGCCACGACGATGAACCCGCCTCCCGTGTTAAGAAAGAGGAGGCGCAGCCGCGGCGATCGGAAGTCCGGCACCTCTCCGGGGCTTCAACCCCCCGTAGAGCCTTTTCAGTAGCGGAGCCGTCTAACCCCCCATGGAAAACCAGAGCCCCCACCTCTCGTTGCGCGTCCCCACTCCGACGCAGCAGAACCTGAGCTTCTGCGACGCCACCCCGAAGGACATCAAGTACTGGCTGGCGCACCTGCCCAAGGCCAACCTCGGGGAAACCGCGCGCCAGCTCTACCAGGGCCTGATCGAACTCAACCAGTTGGTGCTGCCCGTCGAGGCCCGCCTGCAACTGCTCGAACTGTTCCGTCCAGAGGTGCATTTCGTCTGCACCCACCTGGAACGGCACTTCCTCAACCAGGCCATCGTCCTCGACGAACGGCCGCGCAAGATCGCCAACCTCTGCCAGGCCCTGCAGAACCACCTGGCCATCGGCTACAAGCTGATCGTGGTCCAGGAAGCGCCGCGCAACAGCCGCGACCGCGCGCAGTTGCTCGCGGTCGGCATCCAGCGGGCGATCCGCAGCCTGTGCGGCCCGCTGATCCGTGCCAGCCAGTTGTACTGCCCGGTCCCCGAGGGGCTTTGGCTGGAACTCCACCAGCTCTACCAGTTGGCCAGCCAGCGCGGCGTGCATCGTCTCGCGGTGCGCGACGAACTGGCCAAGCACACCCCCGGCCTGAGCGTCGAGCAGGCCTACCTGATACCGCTGCTGCTCGGCTGCGCGCGCTGCAACCAGATGCGCCAGAACAACATTGCACGGCTCGCCGAGGTGCTCGAACCCTGGAGCCAATTGCTGTCGATACAGAGCGCGGCGCTGCCCGGCTCGCTGTTCATCGCCGTGCCGCAGATCGACGGCCCGCCGCGCTACCGCTCGCTGTACCCGGAGACCCAACTGGCCAATGCCCTGGGCATCGACACCCAGCCGCTGGTCGAACTGATCCGCGAATACCTGCTGCAGCCCGAGGCCGAGCGCGCGAAGGCGCGCCTGCCGCTGATCGAAGGGGTGACCCTGGACCTGCTGCAACATCTCTCCTCGGCCTGGGGAGACATCGCCGAACGTACCTTCCAGCGCACCCAGGGCCAGGGCCAGTTGACCCTGTGCATCGGCATGAGCGCCCTGCACTACTTCCTCGCCGGGCGCCGCCCGTTCAACGAGGTCCTGCAGATCCAGGAAGCGCCCGAGGCGCCTCGCTTCAAGGCCGACGTCCAGGACGCCTGGGCCGGCGCCTTCGATGCGCAGAAGGTCACCGACTGGCAGCCCGGCATGCCGCTGGAGGAAATCGAGTACCGCCCGCACCAGTCGTCCCGCGGTGGGCAGCCCGATCACCCGCAGGCCCACGCACAGACTGACGCCACCGAGGACTATCCGACCTACGCCCTGCCCATCGTCAACCACAGCCCCGGCGGTTATTGCCTGAGCTGGCCGAAGGAGGTGCCCGCCCAACTGCAGGCGGGCGAACTGGTCGGTCTGCAGGACCTTCCCGGCCAGGCGTGGAGCATCGCGGTGGTGCGCTGGATCCGCCAGGTGCGCAATGGCGGCACGCAGATGGGCATCGAGATGATCGCCCCGGCGGCGCAGCCCTGCGGCCTGCAACTGCTGCGCAAGACCGAGCAGAGCAGCCACTACCTGCGCGCCCTGCTGCTGCCGGAAATCGCCGCGATCTCGCGGCCGGCGACGGTGATCACCCCGCGCCTGCCGTTCCAGGAGGGCAGCCGGGTGCAGATCAACCTGCACGGCGAGGAGCGGCGCGCGGTGCTGAATCGCCGGCAGGCCTCGACCGGCAGCTTCAGCCAGTTCGAATACCGCTCGGCGGAACCGGTGAACACCCCGAGCGATAAGCCGGTCACAGCGCCAGTGGCCCGGCCGCCTGCGGGGGAGGAAGATTTTGACTCGCTCTGGAAGTCTCTGTAGATTGCCCCGACACCTCCATTCGCCGTCTTTTCGCGCCCGCCCGGACGCGGACTGAGCCCTTTCCATGGCCATCGAAAAGAAAACCATCCGCCTGCTGATTCTGGAAGACTCGCAGAACGAAGCCGAACGCCTGGTCAGTCTGTTCCGCAATGCCGGCCACGCGACCCGCGTACATCGACTGACCTCTCCCGAGGACCTCGCCGAGACCCTCCAGCAAAGCTGGGACCTGCTGATCGCCGCGCCGACCAGCGAGTGTCTCGAGCCCGGCGAGGCGCTCGCCACCTTGCGCCGCCAGTCGCGCGACATCCCGTTCATCCAGTTGGTGGCCGACAACAGCTCCGACGCCATCACCGACGCCTTGATGCTCGGCGCCCAGGACGCCCTGCCGCAAGGCGAGGACGAGCGCCTGGTGCTGGTCGCCAACCGCGAGCTGGCCGGCCTCGCCGAACGCCGCGCGCGCCGCGCCGCCGAACTGGCCCTGCGCGAGGCGGAAAAACGCTGCCAGTTGCTGCTCGACAGCTCGGTCGACGCCATCACCTACGTCCACGACGGCATGCACATCTACGCCAACCGCTCCTACATGGCGCTGTTCGGCTACGAGGACGCCGAGGAACTGGAAGGCCTGCCGGTCATCGACCTGATCGCCTCCTGCGACCAGGGCGCCTTCAAGGATTTCCTCAAGGGCTACCAGAACGACCAGCGCCAGACCGAACTGGTTTGCACCGGGGTCAAGCTCGACGGCCAGGAATTCAAGGCGCGCATCAGCCTCTCCGCCGCCACCTACGACGGCGAACCCTGCATCCAGGTGGTGATCCGCGGCGAGGTCGACAACGCCGAACTGGAAGAAAAGCTCCGCGAAGTCAGCAGCCAGGACCCGGTCACCGGACTCTACAACCGCAGCCACTTCCTCGACCTGATGGATGCCGCCGTGCAGCAGGCGGTGACCGCCCGCAAGCCGTCGACCCTGGCCTATATCCATCTCAACGGCTACCCCTCGCTCCAGGCCGACCACGGGCTTTCCGGGATCGACCTGCTGCTCGGCCAGTTGGCCGGACTGATGCGCGAACAGTTCGGCGAGGAAGCCGACCTGGCGCGTTTCGGCGATTCGATCTTCGCCGCCCTGTTCAAGGGCAAGACTCCCGAGCAGGCGCAAGCGGCACTGCAACGACTGCTGAAGAAGGTCGAGAACCACCTTTTCGAGCTGAACGGCCGCAGCGCTCAGGCCACCCTCAGCATCGGCGTCGCCGGTCTCGACGAGAAGACCGCCAAGGCCCAGGACGTGATGAACCGTGCGCATCGCTGCGCCGATGACGCGGCACGCAAGGGCGGGTCGCAGATCAAGCAGTACAACCCGGCGGAAGAGCTTGCCGCCGCCGCCCAGCGCGGCGACGTCATCGCGATCCTCCAGCAGGCGCTGGAGACCAACAGCTTCCGCCTGCTGTTCCAGCCAGTCATCAGCCTGCGCGGCGACAGCCACGAGAACTACGAGGTGCTCCTGCGCCTGCTCAATCCGCAGGGCCAGGAAGTGCCGCCGGCGGAGTTCCTGCATGCCGCCAAGGAAGCCGGGCTGGCGGAGAAGATCGACCGCTGGGTGATCCTCAACTCGATCAAGCTGCTCGCCGAGCATCGCGCCAAGGGGCACCAGACCAAGCTGTTCGTCCACCTGTCCAGCGCCAGTCTGCAAGACCCCGGCCTGCTGCCCTGGCTCGGGGTGGCGCTGAAGGCCGCGCGCCTGCCGCCGGAGTCGCTGGTGTTCCAGATCAGCGAAGCCGACGCCACCAGCTATCTGAAGCAGGCCAAGCAACTGACCCAGGGCCTGGCCACCCTGCATTGCCAGGCGGCGATCAGCCAGTTCGGCTGCTCGCTGAACCCGTTCAACGCGCTGAAGCACCTGACCGTACAATTCATCAAGATCGATGGTTCCTTCGTCCAGGACCTCAACCAGGTGGAAAACCAGGAGATCCTCAAGGGCCTGATCGCCGAACTGCACGAACAGCAGAAGCTCAGCATCGTCCCCTTCGTCGAGAGCGCCAGCGTCCTCGCCACCCTGTGGCAAGCCGGCGCCACCTACATCCAGGGCTACTACCTGCAGGGGCCGAGCCAGGCGATGGACTACGACTTCTCCTCGGGAGACGAATGAAGAACGGGCGCCCTGGGCGCCCGTTGCTTTTCCGCTCTACCAACCTGGTTCGTGGCTGCCGGGCCGGCAAGAGGCGCCCGCCGGCCTCAGGCTCGCCCTTCGCGGTCGCGGTAGCCGAGCAGGTAGAGGATGCCGTCCAGGCCCAGGGTCGAGATCGCCTGCTTGGCCGACTGCTTGACCAGCGGCTTGGCGCGGAACGCCACGCCCAGGCCGGCCAGGCCGAGCATCGGCAGGTCGTTGGCGCCGTCGCCGACGGCAATGGTCTGCTCCAGGCTCAGGCCTTCCTTCGCCGCCAGTTCGCGCAGCAGGTCGGCCTTGCGCTGGGCATCGACGATCGGCTCGACCGCCACCCCGGTGACCTTGCCGTCGACGATCTGCAACTCGTTGGCGAACACGTAGTCGATCCCCAGCTTCGCCTGCAATTGACGGGCGAAATAGGTGAAGCCGCCGGACAGGATGGCGGTCTTGTAACCCAGGCGCTTGAGTTCGGCGAACAGGGTTTCAGCACCCTCGGTCAGACGCAGCGAGGCGCCGATCTCCTCCAGTACGTCTTCCGACAGTCCCTGCAGCAGCGCCAGGCGCTCCTTGAAGCTGGCGCGGAAGTCCAGTTCACCGCGCATCGCCCGTTCGGTGATCGCGGCGACCTTCTCGCCGACGCCGGCGGCCTTGGCCAGTTCGTCGATGACTTCCGCCTCGATCAGCGTCGAATCCATGTCGAACACCGCCAGCCGGCGATTGCGGCGGAACACGCTGTCCTGCTGGAAAGCGATGTCGACGTTCAATTCCTGGGCGACGCTGAGGAATTCCGCACGCAGCGCCGCCGGATCGGCCGGTTCGCCGCGTACCGAGAACTCGATGCAGCCCTTGCCCTGGTCGGCGGGCATGTCCAGCGGCATGCGCCCGGAGAGACGGTCGATGTGGTCGATGTTCAGCGCGTACTTGGCGGTGATCGAGCTGACCCTCTGCAGTTGCTCGGCAGTCACCCGGCGGGTGAGCAGGGTCACGATGTGCCGCGCCTTGCCCTGGCCGTCGACCCATTGCCGGTAGTCCTCTTCCGAGACCGGGGTGAAGCGCACCTGCTGGTCCAGCTTGTAGGCGGTGAACAGCACGTCCTTGAGGACCGAGGAACCGGCTTCGGTATCCGGGATTTCCACCAGGATGCCGAACGACAGGGTGTCGTGGATCACCGCCTGGCCGATGTCGAGGATGTTCACCCCGCCCTGGGCCAGTACGCCGGTGATGGCCGCGGTGAGACCGGGGCGGTCTTCCCCGGTGATGTTGATCAGGACAATTTCGCGCAAGGCGTAAGCTCCGCCAGGTAAAAGACGCCATTCTACCCGCTTTCCCGCACACCCGAGAGACGCAGAGCCGGGCATTTGCCATCACCACCGGTCGGAACCGACCGGGAAAACCCGCGAAACCGCCGCGCGGCGGCCTGGAAAGCGCGTCAACGGCCCTTTGCCCCTCGGGGGGCGCTGGTTATACTGCGCGATACCTCTATTTCAGAAGACCGAGCCCCCTGTGACCCGGCCCACGTCCGTCAAGCCCGACAATTTCTTCCTCCTGCTGTTTCGTGCCTTGCGCCAGCGCCGCGTCCCGATCGCCCTGCGGCTCGCCAGCCATAGCCTGATCCTGGTGGCCCTGGCCCTGCTGATCTACGCCTGGGTCATGGGCATGCAGTTTCGCCAGGCCATGCAGCAGCAGGCCGATGCCCTGGGCCAGAGCCTGATCACCCAGACCGCCGCGTCCGCCACCGAGTTGCTGGTGTCCAACGACATCCTTAGCCTCAACGTGCTGCTGAACAACCTGGTGAAGAACCCGCTGGTGGCCCATGCGGCGATCTACAGCATCGACCAGCGCATCCTCGCCGAGGCCGGCAGCCGTCCGAAGCAGAGCCTGCTCGGCGCCACCGAAGGCCTGTACTCGACGCCGATCACCTTCCAGGAAGTGATCGCCGGGCACCTGCGCATCAGCCTGGACATGCAGCAGTTCCAGCAGCCGATGATGATCAGCCTGCAGAGCATGGGCCTGATCAGCCTGATCCTGCTGATCCTCGCCCTGTATTTCAGTCTGCGCCTGGGGCGGCAGATTTCCACACCCTTGTTGCAATTGCGTGTCTGGTTGCGCGATCCGGACAATCCGGCCCCCGGCGCCGAACTGCAGAACGAGCTGGGCGACCTGGCGCGCGACCTGGAAGAGCGCCTGGTGCCGGAGAAGCCGCCGGCGCCGGAGCCGGAAGAAGCACCGCTGCCGCAGAACTTCGACGACATCCTGCTGGAAGACGACGAAGCCGACCTGCGCAGCCGCAAGGTCGAGGCCTCGGCCTTCGAGGAAGACGACATTCCGCTGGGCGACGCCCTGCTGGACGAGACCAAGCCGGTGGAATTCACCTCCATCGACGAAGACCCGCTGGACCAGGACGCCTTCGACGAGAACGGAGCCGAAGCCGGGGACCAGCCCGCGGCGCCCGCCGCTGCGCGCGAACCGCAACACAGTGCGGTGCTGGCGATCCAGCTCGGCGCCCAGGAACAGTTGCGCCGGTTGCCGCGCAGCCGCCTGGTGGACCTCCTGCAACGCTATCGCGACTGCCTGGAACAGGCCGCCCGCCAGTACAAGGGCAGCCTGCACACGCTCAGCGACGGCGGCAGCCTGATTCTCTTCCACAGCCGCGACAACCGCGCCGACTACCTGACCAACGCGCTCTGCTGCGGTGAACTGATGCGCGCGCTCGGCCATGCCCTGCAGATCGAGGTCGCCGACAGCGGCATCACCTTGCAGTTGCAACTGGGCCTGAGCCTCGGCGAAGACCTCAGCGAACAGACCCAGGCCGACCTGCTGCTCAACGAAACCGTGCAGAACGCCCTCGCCCTCAACCAGCACAGCCGCAACCTGCTGCTGGTCGAACGCAGCATCGCCGACGACGCGGTGGTCCGCGAGCGCGCCCGTATCCGCGCCATCGCCAGTCCGGAAGGAGCCTGCTGCGTCGAGCGTCTGCTGGAGCCGTATCCGTCGATGCTCGAGCGCCAACTGGCGCGCATGCACGACCGCGCCCGCCCGTGACCACCCTGATCACCCACCCGCTGCCGGTCCTGGCGGTGGGACTGGCCCTTGGCAGCCGGGTGATCCCGCCACGCCTGCTGCTGGCAGGCATGCTCGCCGCCTGCCTGCCGGACTTCGACGTAGTCGCCTTCAAGCTCGGCATCGCCTATCACGATGCCTTCGGCCATCGCGGCTTCAGCCATTCGCTATTGTTCGCCGCGATCCTCGGCGCGCTCGCCGCCCTCGCCTGCCGGCCGCTGCATAGCGGACCGCTGAAAGCCGGGCTGTGGGTGGCGCTGGCCACCGCCTCGCACAGCCTGCTGGACGCGATGACCAATGGCGGGCTGGGCGTCGCCTGGTTCTGGCCCTGGAGCGACGCCCGCTACTTCATGCCCTTCCATCCGATCGCCGTGTCGCCGATCGGTCTGTCGCGCTTCCTCAGCGAACGCGGATTGCTGGTGCTGCAATCGGAGGCGCGCTGGGTCTGGCTGCCCTGCCTGCTGCTGGCGCTCGCCGGCATGGCCCTGCGCTTCCTGTTGCGCCGCTCACGCTGACGCCGAAACGAAAAAGCCCCGCTTCGGCGGGGCTTGTTCCTGGTCGGCTCTCGACAATCAGAACCGATAGACCTCGGCATCGGTGCGAATCGGCACCACCAGCGGCATTTTCGGACCTTCCTCTTCCTTGGCCTTCGGCTTGGCCACCGGCTTGCGCGCGGTCGCCGGCGGCGGCGCCTCGGCCGCCACGGCGATCGGCTTGACGTCCTTGGCCAACTGCGCCGCCAGGCGCTTGAGCAGGTCGCTCTGGGCACGGATCTGGTCGCCGATGCTGCCCTGGTGCCGTTCTTCCTCGTGGAACACCCGGCTGTCCTTCAGGTCGCCCTTCTGGTCCAGCAGGCGCCAGCGCGCCTCGATCACCGCCGGCTGCTTGGGGCCGGAGTCGAGGCGACTGATGGTCAGCATCACCTGGACCTGGGGGGTGAAACCAGGTTTTTCCGGGAACAGCGCCAGGCGGCTGCTGCCCAGCTCGCTGGACATCTGCCGCAGCAGTTGCTGGCTGACATTGGTCTCCAGGTTGCCGGCCCAGCGTGCGTCGGTGGACAGGCTGAGAATACCGTCGGCCTGCCGCTGCACCATCACATCGCGCTTGAGATAGTCGGCCAGTTGTACCGGGCCGAGCAGGACGGCCGCACCGCCATCCTTTTTCGGTACTGCGGCGGCACCGACGTCCAACTGGTAGAGCTGGGCCGGCGGATGGACCGCACAACCCGTCAGCCCGAGCAGGCTGACGAGGGAAAGACATGCGAAGACGCGCCACGCGCTCATCGAGAACCACCGTATTTCGCCGAAGATCGGCACTACTGATGCAAGACTTGAATTCTACTGGCCACCCGCCATCGGAAACGGCGGCCGAAGGGGCGTATCATCCCCTAACCAGCGCCATAGCTCCAGAGGCAGAGCGTATTCCGAAACCGGTTTCGGACCACCTGCGTCAGGGGAAAACCCGGCGGAACCCGCCAGGGAGACGACATTCCCCCGGAAAGCCGGCCTCGGAAGAGGCCGCTTTCGCCATTCTCTTGCGGATATGCGAGAGATCGGAGACCGGTAACGGCTCATTTCAATCCTGTGGCGGAATATCCACCAGCAGGCTGTCGACGCGCTGGAAACCGCGCGGCAGCTTGTTGCCTCGCCGGCCCCGCTCCCCCTTGTAGTGTTCCAGGTCGTCGCCCTTGAGCGACAGGGTACGCTTTCCAGCCTGCAGGACCAACGTCGCCCCGGCTGGCAGAACAGCCAGGTCGGTGAGGTACTCCTCGCGGCTGGCCACGCGTTCGCCGGGGATGCCGATGATCTTGTTGCCCTTGCCCTTGCCGAGCTGCGGCAGGTCGGAGACCTTGAACAATAGCAGACGGCCCTCGGTCGTCACGGCCGCCAGCCAATCCTGCTCCACATCGCGCACCGGGCGCGGCGCCACCACGGCGGAGCCGTTGGGCAGGCTGAGCAGGGCCTTGCCGGCCTTGTTCTTGGCTTGCAGGTCCTCGCCCTTGACCACGAAACCATAGCCGGCGTCGGAAGCGATCACGAACAGCGCATCGTCGTCCGGCAGCAGCACGCATTCGAAGCTGGCCCCCGGCGGAGGCGTCAGCCGGCCGCTGAGTGGCTCGCCCTGGCCTCGCGCGGACGGCAGGCTGTGGGCCGGCAGCGAGTAGCTGCGCCCGGTGGAGTCGATGAACACCGCATACTGGTTCGAGCGTCCCGGCGCGGCGGCCTTGAAGCCGTCGCCGGCCTTGTAGGAGAGGCCGGCGGCGTCGATGTCGTGGCCCTTGGCGCAACGCACCCAGCCTTTTTCCGAGAGCACCACGGTCACCGGTTCGGTGGGCATCAGCTCGGTTTCCGACAGCGCGCGGGCCTCGGCGCGGGCGACGATCGGCGAACGGCGGTCGTCGCCGTAGGTCTCGGCGTCCTTGATCAGCTCCTCGCGCACCAGCTTCTTCAGCTTGGCCTCGCTGCCGAGCAGGGTCTGCAGGCGCTTCTGCTCCTTCAGCAACTCTTCCTGCTCGCCGCGGATCTTCATCTCTTCCAGGCGTGCCAACTGGCGCAGGCGGGTGTCGAGGATGTAGTCGGCCTGCACCTCGCTGAGTTCGAAGCGCTCCATCAGCACCGCCTTGGGCTGATCCTCGGTGCGGATGATGTGGATCACCTCGTCGAGGTTGAGGAAGGCGATCAGCAAGCCATCCAGCAGATGCAGGCGGCGCTCGACCTTGTCCAGGCGGAACTGCAGGCGTCGACGCACGGTGCCGATGCGGAACTGCAGCCACTCCGAGAGCAACTGGCGCAGGTCCTTGACCTGCGGCTTGCCGTCGAGGCCGATGATGTTCAGGTTGACCCGGTAGCTGGTTTCCAGGTCGGTGGTGGCGAACAGATGGGTCATCAGCTCTTCGACATCGACCCGGTTCGAACGCGGGATGATGACGATGCGGGTCGGGTTCTCGTGGTCCGACTCGTCGCGCAGGTCGGCCACCATCGGCAGCTTCTTGGCCTGCATCTGCCCGGCGATCTGTTCCAGCACCTTGGAACCGGACACCTGGTGCGGCAGGGCGTGGATGACGATGTCGCCGTCCTCGACGCGGTACACCGCGCGCATGCGCACCGAACCGCGGCCGGTCTCGTAGACCTTCTGCAGGTCGGCGCGCGGGGTGATGATCTCGGCTTCGGTGGGGAAGTCCGGGCCCGGCACGTGTTCGCACAATTCGGCGACCGTCGCGCCCGGCTGGTCGAGCAGGCGCACGCAGGCCGACGCGACTTCCCGCAGGTTGTGCGGCGGCACGTCGGTGGCCATGCCCACCGCGATGCCGGTGGTGCCGTTGAGCAGCAGGTTGGGCAGGCGGGCCGGCAGCACGGCCGGCTCGTCGAGGGTGCCGTCGAAGTTCGGTACCCAGTCCACGGTACCCTGGCCCAGTTCGCTGAGCAGCACCTCGGAATAGCGCGACAGGCGCGCCTCGGTATAACGCATGGCGGCGAAGGACTTGGGATCGTCCGGCGCCCCCCAGTTGCCCTGGCCGTCCACCAGCGGATAGCGATAGGAGAACGGCTGCGCCATCAGCACCATGGCCTCGTAGCAGGCCGAGTCGCCGTGCGGGTGGAACTTGCCGAGCACGTCGCCGACGGTGCGCGCCGACTTCTTGTGCTTGGAATCGGCATCCAGCCCCAGTTCGCTCATGGCGTAGACGATGCGTCGCTGCACCGGTTTCAGGCCGTCGCCGATATGCGGCAGGGCGCGGTCCATGATCACGTACATGGAATAATTCAGATAGGCCTGCTCGGTGAACTCGGCCAACGACCGGCGTTCGACCCCTTCCAGGCTCAGATCGAGGGATTCGCTCATGCGTACCTCACGGAGAAGTGTTTTGGCGCAGCACCAGGGTGCCGTCGCGCTGGGTGAATTCGAGTTGTTTCAGGGCGCTCATGCCGAGTAGCACCTCATCGCCGTCCATGCCCGGCGCAATCAGCGCCGCGACCCCGGACAGGCGGATATCGCCGAGTTGCAGCTGGTCCAGCCGCGTGCGCCAGCCCGTGGCGCGGCCGTTGGCCGTGCTCAGGGTGATCGGCGCGCCGCGCTCCAGCGCGAGTCTTGCCGCCAGGGCTTCCGGCACCGCCACCTGGGTCGCCCCGGTATCGAGCAGGAAGGTCACGCCCTGGCCGTTGATCTGCCCGTTCAGCAGGTAATGGCCCTGGCGGCTGCTGGCCAGGCGCAACTCGACGTAGCCGTCGCCATGGATCGATTGCGGCGCCTGGTTCGGGTTGCGCTGTCGATCTTCCCAGACGCCGAAATAGCGCGTCGCCAGCGCCAGCCCGGCGATCCAGGCCAGCACCAGCATGATCCGTCCCAGCCGCTGACCGGGCGCCTGTTGCGTCACTTGTCCCCCAACCAGCCGCCGGCGGGCGCGGCGAAGCGCAGGACGAAGGGCCGCACGTCGCCATCGGCGCGCGCATGGTCGCCATTGTCGATGCCCAGCCAGGCGCCCTTGTCGTCCAGCGACAGGGCTTCCGCGACGCCATAAGGCAGCTCGTAGCGACGCTCCGGCGCCAGGACCGCCGAGGCGAACGACCAGCAGCGCTCGACCTTGGCCTGGGCCAGGTCGCGGCGGCAGATCTGATGCGCCAGGCGCTCCAGGGTGAACAGCTTGCCGCGGTAGAAGGCGAGGTCGGAGAAATCCTTCGGCAGCTTGCGCGCGCTGCCCAGTTCCGGCGGCGGCTCGATCTTGCCGCCCTCGGCGAGCAGTACGCAGCTGCCCTCGCAGCGCCAGGCACTGTTGTCGCGGTGGGCCACCAGCAGGCCGCGGCGCTCGCGCTCGGCAGCCAGCCAGAGGCGCTTGCCCTCGGGGTCGACGGCGATCCCTTCGAACAACGCGTTGAAATTCATCAGCATGCCGCTGGCCCGCGCTTGCGGCAGCAGGCCGGGCGGCAGGCGCAGCCAGTTCGGCGCGCCGCTCACCGGCAGTTGCAGGACCGCCGCGTGCGCCTCGCTGACCAGGTAGCGATTGCCGGCGGCATCGCAGGCGATGCCTTCGAAGTCGAGGTTGCCGCCGCGCACCAGGCCACTGAGCCAGACCCGCGTGCTCATGCCCCAGGGCAACCCGCTGTCCGGCGGGGTCGGAGCGATGAAACTCTCGGCCTCGGCCTGCCAGGGCTGGTCGGAGCCTTCGGCCGAGGGCTGCAGGCGATACAGGCGGTCGTCGTCGCGGTCGGAAACCGTCCACAGCGCGCCGCCACACCAGGCCAGCCCGGAGAGGTTGCCGCCGCGCATGCCCTCCACCGCATGTTCGGAGATGAAGCTCAAGGCTGCCGGAACCGGTGGCTCTGGCGGCGCCTCGGCCGCCTGGACCAGGCCCCCGAACAGGCCGAGGATGGCCAGCAGGCGGCGCATCAGACCAGCACCTCGGCCAGGTTGCCCTTGCTCTCCAGCCAGGACTTGCGGTCACCGGCGCGCTTCTTGGCCAGCAGCATGTCCATGATCTCCAGGGTACCGGTGGCGTCCTCCAGGGTGAGCTGGACCAGCCGCCGGGTATTCGGATCCATGGTGGTCTCGCGCAGTTGCAACGGATTCATTTCGCCAAGGCCCTTGAAGCGGGTGACCTGCGGCTTGCCGCGCTTCTTCTCGGCGGCCAGGCGCTCGAGGATGCCGTCGCGCTCGGCTTCGTCGAGGGCGTAGTAGATTTCCTTGCCGAGGTCGATGCGGTACAGCGGCGGCATCGCCACGTAGACGTGGCCGGCTTCCACCAGCGGGCGGAAATGGCGGACGAACAGCGCGCAGAGCAGCGTGGCGATGTGCAGCCCGTCGGAGTCGGCATCCGCGAGGATACAGATCTTGCCGTAGCGCAGCTGAGCCAGGTCGCTGGCGCCCGGATCGACGCCGATGGCTACCGCGATGTCGTGGACCTCCTGGCTGGCAAGCACCTCGCCGCCGTCCACTTCCCAGGTGTTCAGGATCTTTCCGCGCAGCGGCATGATCGCCTGGAATTCCTTGTCCCGCGCCTGCTTCGCCGAGCCGCCGGCGGAGTCGCCCTCGACCAGGAACAGTTCCGCGCGCATCGGTTCCTGTCCGGCGCAGTCGGCCAGTTTGCCGGGCAGCGCCGGCCCCTGGGTGATCTTCTTGCGCTCGACCTTCTTGCCCGCCTTGAGGCGACGCCCGGCGTTGCTGATCGCCAGTTCCGCCAGTTGCAGGCCGATTTCGGCGTGCTCGTTGAGCCACAGGCTGAAGGCGTCCTTCACCACGCCCGAGACGAACGCCGCCGCCTCGCGGGACGACAGGCGCTCCTTGGTCTGCCCGGAGAACTGCGGTTCCTGCATCTTCATCGAGAGGACGAAGGCGATCCGTTCCCAGACGTCCTCGGGCGCCAGCTTGACTCCGCGCGGCAACAGGTTGCGGAACTCGCAGAATTCGCGCATGGCGTCGAGCAGGCCCTGGCGCAGGCCGTTCACATGGGTGCCGCCCTGGGCCGTGGGAATCAGGTTGACGTAGCTTTCCTGCACCGACTCACCGCCCTCGGGCAGCCACAGCAGGGCCCAGCTCACCGCTTCCTTGGAACCTTCGAGGTTGCCGCAGAAGGGTTCATCGGGCAGGCGCGGCAGCTCGGCGACCGCGTCGGTCAGGTAGGAGCGCAGGCCGTCCTCGAAGTGCCACTCGACGCGCTCGCCGGTGTTCTTGTCCTCGAACACCACGCTCAGGCCCGGGCACAGCACCGCCTTGGCCTTGAGCACATGCTTGAGGCGGCTGACCGAGAACTTCGCCGAATCGAAATACTTCGGATCCGGCCAGAAATGCACGCTGGTACCGGTATTGCGCTTGCCGACCGTGCCGATGACTTCCAGATCGCTGTCCTTGAAGCCGTCGGCGAAGGTCATCCGGTACTCGTTGGCGTCGCGCTTGACGCGTACCTCGACCCGGGTCGAGAGCGCGTTCACCACCGAGATGCCGACCCCGTGCAAGCCGCCGGAGAACTGGTAGTTCTTGTTCGAGAACTTGCCGCCGGCATGCAGCTTGGTAAGGATCAGCTCGACGCCCGGCACGCCCTCTTCCGGGTGGATGTCCACCGGCATGCCGCGGCCGTCGTCGATGACTTCCAGCGAGTTGTCCTGGTGCAGGATCACCTGCACGCTCTTCGCGTGGCCGGCCAGGGCTTCGTCGACGCTGTTGTCGATGACTTCCTGGGCCAGGTGGTTGGGGCGGGTGGTGTCGGTGTACATCCCCGGGCGCTTGCGCACCGGGTCGAGGCCGGAAAGGACTTCGATGGCGTCTGCGTTGTAAGTAGCCATGGGGTCTCTATTCAGTCAAAAGTCGAAAAATCGGTGTCGCGCCACAGCGCCGACGGGTAGCCGGCGAACGCCAGCAGCGCCGGCAGGTGCCGGGCGAAGCCCTGGAAGCCGTGGTCGCCGCCGGCCTGGATGCGTAGCGCGCAGGCTCGGTAGAAGGCCTGCGCGGCGCGATAGTCGAGGGTTTCGTCGGCGGTCTGCAGCCATACCTGGTAGCGTTCGGGACGTTGCAGGCGCGTGACTTCCAGTTCGGCCAGCGCCGCCACGTGGTCCTCGGTGAGTTCCCAGGTCTCGCCGCTGTAGTGGTTGGTCTGCGCGCCCAGGTAGCCGTCGAAGGAGCGATGCGGGGCGACCGCCGGATTGACCAGGATCGCCGCCAGGCCATGGCGCTCCGCCAAATGGGTCGCATAGTAGCCACCCAGGGAGCTGCCGACCAGCACCGGTCGCCCGAGCTCGGCGATGGCCCGCTCCAACTGGGCGATGGCCTGCCGTGGGTGATGGTGCAGGGCCGGGACGCGCAGGCCTTCGGCCAGGCCCAAGTGGCCGAAGGCCGCCTGCAGCTGGCGCGCCTTGTGCGATTCGGGCGAACTGTTGAAGCCGTGGATATACAGCAGGGATGGGCTGGTCGCAGTCATCGGGAACGGGCTAATGGGCTTCAACTCGGTAGGGAAAGCCGAACGGTACCAGCTTCCAGGCTTCATCTTCCAGCCTGCGCGCCGATCGGCAACGACGCACGCGGCCGCGGCATCACGCGACCGGGGGACATGTCAGTATCCGGCGGTGTCGTAGTCCACTTCGAAGACGACGTCGTCGACCCGCGAGATCCCCGTCTCCAGGCGCCCGTCGTCGTGCAGGCGCAACCAGCGGTAGCCCGGCGCCAGGCGGTCGAGGGTGAAGTCGCTGCTGCCGGGGGCGAACTGTACGCAGGTGGACGGCGAGGCCAGCAGGCGCAGCGGGCCGCGCTGGCGGTCGAACTCCTGGTGAATGTGCCCCCACAGCAGGCAGCGCACCTGCGGATAGGGCGCCAGCAGGTCGAACAGCGCCTGCGGGTTGCGCAGGCCGATGGGGTCCATCCAGTCGCTGCCGATCGGCACTGGGTGGTGATGGAAGGAAACCAGCAGGAAGCGTTCGCCAGCGCTGTCGATGGCGCGCCGCAGCAGGTCGAGCTGGTCGTCCTCGAGATAGCCCGGCACCGCGCCGGGAATGCTCGAGTCGAGCAACACCACGCGCCAGTTGCCGACGTCGACGACCTGCTCCAGCAGGTCGCTGCCCTCGGTCGCCCGCTGCATCGGCTCGCGTTCGTCGTGGTTACCGGCGAACCAGCGCAACGGCGCGGCCAGCGGCGCGCTCAACCTGCGGAAGCGTGTGTAGGAATCCAGGCTGCCGTCCTGGGAGACGTCGCCGGTGGCGAGGATCAGGTCGATCCGCGGTTGCTCCCGGGCGACCCGCTCGACCACCTTTTCCAGGCTATGGGCGGTGTCCATGCCGAGCAGGCGCGCGCCGTCCTCGGCGAACAGGTGGCTGTCCGAAAGCTGCACCAGCAGTACGGAGGCGTCGGTGGCGGGAGTGTTCGAATGGCGTGACAAGGGGCCGTCTCCTGAAGGCGAGGCGTCCGCGGTGAATGGGGTGATTATGGTGACCGACGAAAGTGGCGGCAAACCCGGAAAGCGGAACAGATCACAGTTGCGAGGACTACTTTTGGCTTGATGCCATTCAACTGGCCTTTTGCCTGCAACCGCTCAGCGCTGGGCCACCGGCACCATCTCGTGGCCGCAGGCCAGACAGTGGGCGAGCCACTCGCCGAGGAACAGGTTGAGCTGGTTCTTCTCGTCGGGCTGGTGCATCGCCTGGTTCGGGTAGGGATAGATCGCCATCAGCCGCCGCGCCTGTTCGGCGCCGATCACCTCGGCCATCCGTGCATCGTGGTAGACCCGCACTTCCAGCCGCGGCGCCGGCAACCAGGGCAGGCCCAGTTCCTGGCGCACCTGCAGGGTGGTGGTGTACGGGCAGGCCTCGGTCACTTCCAGCGCCAGGACGCCGAGCAGCCGCTCCCCTTCGCTCAGCGCGACCCGGCGCGAGGCCTGTGCCTCGCGCATGTCCGGGAGCAGGCGCATGAGCCGCGCGTAGTTCGCTTCACAGGTCGCCTGCAGGCTGGCCAGGTCGACCCGGTAGCGCTCGCGCAGCAGGTTCAGGCCCATAGCCCACGCACCTCGGCCCGGTTCAGGGCCAGCCACTGCAGGGCGATGATGCTCGCCGCGTTGTTGATCCGCCCGTCGCGCACGGCCTGCAGCGCATCTTCCAACGGCCAGACGTGGACGCGGATGTCCTCGCCCTCCTCCGGCAAGCCATGCACGCCGCCGACGCCTTCGCTGTCGCAACGGCCGACGAACAGGTGCACCACTTCGTCGGTGCCGCCCGGCGACGGCAGGTACTGGGTTATCGGCCAGAGCGCACCGAGGGTCAGCCCGGCCTCCTCCATCGCCTCGCGATGGGCCACTTCCTCCGGTTGCTCGTCCTTGTCGATCAGGCCGGCGACCAGCTCCAGCAGCCAGGGGTTGGCGAGCTTCTGCATCGCCCCGACACGGAATTGCTCGATGAGCACCACGCAATCGCGCTGCGGGTCGTAGGGCAGCACGCAGACCGCGTCATGGCGGACGAACAGTTCCCGACTGATTTCCCGGCCCATGCTGCCGTCGAACTGGCGATGCCGCAGGCGCAGGCGATCGAGACGATAGAAGCCGCGGAAGCATTCCTCGCGCTGCACGAGCTCGACGTCACCGGGGGCGGGTTTGAAGGTTTCGGACATCCTCGACTCACTTCACTCGGGTATGTGGGTTTCGCGCCATCCTATCGCGGCCCGGCGCAGGGCGCAGCCACTTTCAGGACGGCTCGGGAAAACTTCGTGGCGCTCGCCGCGCGGGCGTGTTTCCCGGCCACGGCTAAGCCATACTTGGGGTTTGCGCGGGCCGAACTCAAGCGCGGCGCCAGGGTCGAAACGGACTGGTCGACGCTTCGAGCCCGCCCATCCACCGTCGCAAAAGGAATCCCATGCGCCTTCTGAAATTCGCCGCCCTCGGCAGCCTGGTCGTTCTGCTGAGCGCCTGCCAGAGCTTCTTCAAGCCCGGCCTCGACGACCCGCTGCCCACCGAGCGCCTCGCCAGCGAGCACCTGAAGCCCGGCTGCCAGGGCGAACAGTGCCCCTTGGTAAACATCGACACCCTGAAGTTCCCCGACGAACCGCAGCTGGACCCGATCGTCGAGCGCGCCCTGCTGGAAATGACCCGGGAAAACAACGAAACGCCCCTGCCGGCATCGCTGGCGGCCTACGAGCGGCAGTTCCTGGACAGCGCCGAGCCGGGCTGGAGCAGCTACCTGCAAGCCAAGGTGCGCGAACAACATGACGGTCTGGTGATCATCGAGCTTTCCAGCTACCTGTTCACCGGCGGCGCCCACGGCATGCCCGGTCGCGGCTTCATCAACTACGACCGCAGGCAGCACAAGGTGCTGAGCCTGCAGGACATGCTGGTTCCCGGCCAGGAAGAAGCCTTCTGGAAACAGGCCGAGCTGGCACACAAGGCCTGGCTGCTGGCCAACAAGCTCGACCAGGACGCCGATTTCCAGAAGACCTGGCCGTTCCAGCGCACCCCGCACGTGGCATTGACCTTCGGCGCGGTGACGCTGAAGTACGACGCCTACTCCATCGCGCCGTATTCCTATGCCCACCCCGAACTGAAGATCCCGTATCCGCGCCTGAACGGCATCGTCAAGCCGAACCTGTTCCCCGGCCGCGGCTGACGCTTCCGACACCCCGAAGCCCCTCGCCGCGGCGAGGGGCCCGGTGGCGCGGCGCGGCCTACACCTGCCTGTAGATCACCGATCCTTCGTCCTTGAAGCGCGCCGCCTGCTCCTGGAAGCCGGCCTCGATGGCCTTGCTCTCGTCGGACAGGCCGTTCTCCTTGGCGTAGTCGCGGACTTCCTGGGTGATCTTCATCGAGCAGAACTTCGGTCCGCACATGGAGCAGAAGTGCGCGACCTTGGCCGAGTCCTTCGGCAGGGTCTCGTCATGGAACGCCCGCGCGGTGTCCGGGTCCAGGCCAAGGTTGAACTGGTCCTCCCAACGGAACTCGAAGCGCGCCTTGGACAGCGCGTTGTCGCGGATCTGCGCGCCCGGGTGGCCCTTGGCGAGGTCGGCGGCATGGGCGGCGATCTTGTAGGTGATGATCCCGGTCTTCACGTCATCCTTGTTCGGCAGACCCAGGTGCTCCTTGGGCGTGACGTAGCAGAGCATGGCGCAGCCGAACCAGCCGATCATCGCCGCGCCGATGCCGGAGGTGATGTGGTCGTAGCCGGGGGCGATGTCGGTGGTCAGCGGGCCGAGGGTGTAGAACGGCGCCTCGTCGCAGCACTCCAGCTGCTTGTCCATGTTTTCCTTGATCAATTGCATCGGCACGTGGCCGGGGCCTTCGATCATCACCTGCACGTCGTGCTTCCAGGCGATCTTGGTCAGCTCGCCGAGGGTTTCCAGCTCGCCGAACTGGGCGGCGTCGTTGGCGTCGGCCACCGAGCCCGGACGCAGGCCATCGCCCAGCGAGAAGCTGACGTCGTAGGCCTTCATGATTTCGCAGATCTCTTCGAAATGCGTGTAGAGGAAGTTCTCCTGGTGGTGCGCCAGGCACCACTTGGCCATGATCGAGCCGCCGCGGGAAACGATGCCGGTGACCCGCTTGGCGGTCAGCGGCACATAGCGCAGCAGCACGCCGGCGTGGATGGTGAAGTAGTCGACGCCCTGCTCGGCCTGTTCGATCAGGGTATCGCGGAAGATTTCCCAGGTCAGGTCCTCGGCGACGCCGTTGACCTTCTCCAGCGCCTGGTAGATCGGTACGGTGCCGATCGGTACCGGGCTGTTGCGCAGGATCCACTCGCGGGTTTCATGGATGTGCTTGCCGGTGGACAGGTCCATCACCGTGTCGGCGCCCCAGCGGATGCCCCAGGTGAGCTTCTCCACTTCTTCCTCGATCGACGAGCCCAGCGCGCTGTTGCCGATGTTGCCGTTGATCTTCACCAGGAAATTGCGGCCGATGATCATCGGCTCAAGCTCGGTGTGGTTGATGTTCGCCGGAATGATCGCGCGGCCGCGGGCGACTTCCTCGCGGACGAACTCGGGGGTGATTTCCTTCGGGGTGTTGGCACCGAAGCTGTGCCCCGGGTGCTGCTGGTCGAGCAGGCCGGCGGCCCGGGCTTCCTGCAGCTTCATGTTCTCGCGGATGGCGATGTATTCCATCTCCGGGGTGATGATGCCCTTCTTCGCGTAGTGCATCTGCGAGACGTTGGCGCCCGGCTTGGCCCGGCGCGGCGTGCGCACGTGGGCGAAGCGCAGGGCGTCGAGGCTGGCGTCGGCCAGGCGGGCCTGGCCGAACTCGGAGGTCAGGCCTGGGAGGATCTCGGTGTCGCCGCGCTCGTCGATCCAGCGCGAACGCACGTCAGGCAGTCCCTTGCGCAGATCGATGCGGACCTCGGGGTCGGTATACGGGCCGGAGGTGTCGTAGACGAACACCGGCGGGTTCTTTTCGCCGCCGAAGGCGGTGGGGGTGTCGGCGAGGGAGATTTCCCGCACCGGGACGCGGATGTCCGGGCGCGAGCCGGTCAGGTAGACCTTGCGCGAGTTCGGGAAAGGCTGCGTCGACTGGCGGTCGAGCTGCTCAAGGCGGGTGATGTTGTTCTTCTGCGTTGCGCTCATCGATGGCTCTCCTGGGTGATTGTCGGGAGAACCTGGCACGCGGGGCCACCGGGACTGGTGGCGAGAAGGACGCGCCGGCAAGGCAGGCATGGCGCGGACATCTTGTTCCCTACGCGGGTTGCTGCGGTCCGCGCGAGGCGGAACCGGACGCTAGCCCGATCAGGTTCAACGGGATCCGGAACTATCCGATCTCAGCCCCTCGTATAGGGCACCCCGACAAGAACCCCGGCAGTCTAATCAACACCGGCGGGATACGCCAACGGGAAAACGCCCCGCCCGACCGGCAGTCATGGTCCAGTCCGGCGCCCTCTCGCCAGGGAAGACGCAGATCCCCGCACGTTCGCCGGCACATCGATCCGGACTGGCTCTTCGATCAGTTGCCGCGCAGGTGCCTTGACCGCCACCGGTAGCGACCTTAGCCTTGCCCCACCTCGCATCTTTTCCAGGACGAACGAATGCTGCGCAGACTCTCCCTGGCGGCCGCCGTGGCCGCTGCTACCGGTGTCGCCTGGGCCGCCCAGCCGACCCCGCTGCCGACCAAGACCGACCTGATCAGCGTCTACAAGGAAGCCGTCGACAACAACGCCGACCTCGCCGCCGCCCAGGCCGACTACCTGGCGCGCAAGGAAGTGGTGCCCCAGGCCCGCGCCGGCCTGCTGCCGCAACTCGGCGCCGGCGCCCGCGTCGGAGACACCCGGATCGCATTCGACGAGCGTCCGGCGACCGTCAAGCGCAACAGCCAGGTCGTCCAGGCCACCCTCAGCCAGCCGTTGTTCCGCGCCGACCGCTGGTTCCAGTGGCAGGCCGCCAAGGAAACCAGCGACCAGGCCCGGCTGGAATTCTCCGCGACCCAGCAGGACCTGATCCTGCGCAGCGCCGAGACCTACTTCACGGTGCTCCGCGCCCAGGACAACCTAGCCACCAGCAAGGCCGAGGAAGCCGCCTTCAAGCGCCAGCTGGACCAGGCAAACGAGCGCTTCGACGTGGGCCTTTCCGACAAGACCGACGTGCTCGAGGCCCAGGCCAGCTACGACACAGCCCGCGCCAACCGGCTGATCGCCGAACAGCGCGTGGACGATGCCTTCCAGGCCCTGGTGACCCTGACCAACCGCGATTACAGCGCCATCGAGGGCATGCGCCACACCCTGCCAGTGGTGCCGCCGGCGCCGAACGACGCCAAGGCCTGGGTCGACACCGCGGTGCAGCAGAACCTGCGCCTGCTGGCCAGCAACTACGCGGTCAACGCCGCCGAGGAAACCCTCCGCCAGCGCAAGGCCGGGCACCTGCCGACCCTCGATGCCGTGGCCCAGTACCAGAAGGGCGACAACGACGCCCTCGGCTTCGCCAACAGCGCCGCCAATCCGCTGGTGCACTATGGCAAGTATGTCGATGAGCGCAGCATTGGCCTGGAACTGAACATCCCGATCTACAGCGGCGGCCTGACCTCCTCCCAGGTCCGCGAGTCCTACCAGCGCCTCAACCAGAGCGAGCAGTCCCGCGAAGGCCAGCGCCGCCAGGTGGTGCAGGACACCCGCAACCTGCACCGCGCGGTGAATACCGACGTCGAGCAGGTCCAGGCGCGGCGCCAGGCGATCATCTCCAACCAGAGTTCGCTGGAAGCCACCGAGATCGGCTACCAGGTCGGCACCCGCAACATCGTCGACGTGCTCAACGCCCAGCGCCAGCTGTACGCCGCCGTGCGCGACTACAACAACAGCCGCTACGACTACATCCTCGATACCCTGCGCCTGAAGCAGGCGGCCGGCACCCTCAGCCCGGCCGACCTGGAGGCGCTCAGCGCCTACCTGAAGCAGGATTACGATCCGGACAAGGACTTCCTCCCGCCGGACCTGGCCAAGGCCGCCGCCGAGCAGTTACAGAGCAAGCCGCGCCAGCAGTACTAGCACGAGCCAAGACGCCCCCGGTCGGGGGCGTCTTCGCTTGACTGGCCTGGCGCGCGTCGCCCGGGTCAGCGCGCCAGCGGCTGGAGCAGCGCGTCGAACTGCTCCAGCCGCGGGAACCGCAGGGGTACATCCTGCTCGAGATTTTCCAGCCGCGCCCGGTAGGCGCGCAGGAAGTTGCCGCGCGCTTCCTCGCTGATGTATGGCACGTGCCAGGCGACAAAGGGCTCCAGCACCTGCATGCCGACATAGGCCAGGGTGCCGCGCAGGATCGGCCGCAGCATGTCCTCCAGCGGTCCGTGGATGGCACCCTCGCCGAACATGTGCTGGCGCCCGCCCAGGGTCAGGCTGACCAGCGCCTTCTTGCCGGCCAGGCCACCCTGGTCGTAGAAGCGCTTGCCGCCATAGCAGACCCCGGACACCAGTACCCGGTCGAACCACCCCTTGAGGATCGCCGGCACCGAGAACCAGTAGATCGGAAAGTTGAGGATCAGCAGGTCGGCCCACAGCAGCTTGTCCAGCTCGGCCTGGATGTCGGCGGCCAGGCTCTGGCGCTTGACGCTCTCGCGCTGCTCCAGGGCGTAGACCAGGTAGTCGGGATCGGCGCGCTCGGCGAAGTCGGCGGCACTGGCCACCGGATTCCAGTTCATCGCGTAGAGATCCGAGACCTGCACCGCGTGGCCCTGGCCTGCCAGGGTCTCGCATGCCTGGTCACAGAGCGCGCGGGTGAAGGATTGCGGTTCGTTGTGGGCGTGGACGATCAGTACGTTCATCGTGGTTTCCGAATCGTGGTGACCGGCCGCATCGCTCGCGGCCGAGGGGTTCAGGCCTGGCCGAGCAACTCGGCGGCGCACAGCGCGATGCGCCGACAGGCTTCGCGCAGCGGTTCGGCGCCCAACACCAGGCCGAGGCGGATGTGACCGGCGGCGCTCGGGCCGAAGGCTTCGCCGGCGAGCACCGATACGCCATGGCGGTCCAGCAGGCGGTCGGCGAAGGCCTGGGCGGAAAGTCCGGTGGGACGGATGTCGACCATCACGAACATGCCGCCGTCCGGGCGCAGTGGACGCAGGCCGGGGCTGTCGGCCAGGCACTCGATTACCAGGTCGCGGCGGCGGCGGTAGGCCTCGCGCATCGCCTCCAACTCCGGCAGCGGCGCCTCCAGCGCGGTGCAGGCGGCATCCTGGATGAATTCCGGCGAGCCATAGAGCATGCACAGGGCGAGGTTCTCCAGGTGCGCGCAGAGCGCCGCGGGACCGACCACCCAGCCGACCCGCCAGCCGGTCATGGCGTGGGATTTCGACAGGCTGTTGAGGGTCGCGGTACGTTCGGCCATCCCCGGCAGGCTGGCCGGGCTGACGTGCTCGCCGTCGAACAGCAGTTCGCTGTAGACCTCGTCGGAGATCATCCACAGGTCATGGGCCGTGCACAGCTCGGCCAGGGCTTCCCAGGTGGCCCGCGGCAGGCTGGCGCCGGACGGGTTGTGCGGGCTGTTCAGCGCCATCGCGCGCGTGCGCGGGGTGATCAGTGCGGCGACCTCCTCGGCCTGCACGCGGAAGCCATTCTCGGAGCGCACCGGCACCGGCACCACCCGCGCGCCACAGGCGCCGAACACCGCTTCGTAGGTGACGTACATCGGCTCGGCGACTATCACCTCGTCGCCCGGATTCAGCAGGCACTGCACCACCGCGTACAGCGCGCACTGGGCGCCGGCCAGCACCACCACCTGCTCCGCGTCCACCGCCTGGCCGCTGCGCTGTCGGTGGCGTTCGGCGATGCGCTGGCGCAGGGCGCGCTTGCCGCGCACGTCGGCGTAGTGGGTGTTGCCGGCCAGCAGGCTGTCGATGGCCGACTGGACGATGGGCGCCGGGGTATCGAAGTCGGGGTCGCCGACCGACAGCAGGAGGATTTCCTCGCCCTGCTCGACCCGCGCCAGCGCGCGATAGTGGATGTCCCAGGCAGCGGCGCCGTCGCCGGCGATACGTTGGGTGAAGTCGGAATAGCGCATGGATGCTCTCCTTGTCCGGCGGTCAGCGCGCGCAGGCGTGCCGCAGTTCGATCAGGGTCACGCCGGGCTGCCCGAAGCCGGCGCGCAGGTCGCGCTCCAGTTCGTCCAGGTCCTGCGGCTGGCGCACCGCGCAACCGTAGGCGCGGCCCAGCAGGGCGAAGTCGGGGTTGCGCGGCAGCACGCCGACCGGCTCGATGTCCAGGCCGAGCATGTCGTCGCGGATCTGGCCGAGCGCGTCGTTGTTCCACAGTAGCACCACCAGCGGACTGTCCAGTTCCTCGCTGGCGGTGGCCAGTTCCTGCGCGGTGTAGAGGAAGCCGCCATCGCCGACCAGCACCAGGCCCGGGCGCTGCGGGGCGCCGAGCTTGGCGCCGATGCCGGCCGGCAGGCCGTAGCCGAGGGTGCCGTAGCCGGTGGGATGCAGCCAGCTGCGCGGTGCTCGGCTGGCGAACGCGTAGTTGCCGGTATAGGCCAGTTGGGTCATGTCGGTGCTGACGAACGCATCGGCCGGCAGCGCAGCGGCGATCCGGTCGAGGATCGCCTGGTGCAGCGCCTGCAGCGGCGCGTGTGCCGCGCGGATCTCCGCGCGCAGGCGCGCCACCCTCGCGGCGGCCGGCGCGGCGTCGCGGGCCTCCTGCGGCAGGCGCGCCAGCAGCGCTTCCAGGGTCTGCCGGGCATCGCCCCTGAGCGCTACGGCAGAGGGATAGAAGTCGTTGAACTTGCGCGGGTCGATATCGACGCGGATCAGTTCGCCGGACAGCGGCAGGCGTTCGCGCCAGAAGTCGGTGTCGGCCATCTCGGTGCCCACCGCCAGCACCAGGTCGGCCTCGGCGATCATCTCCCAGCCCGGCGCTACGCACAGGCTGGCCCCGGCGTTGAGCGGCGCGTCCGGCGGCAGCAGACCCTTGCCGGCGACGCTGGTGAACAGCGGCGCGGCCAGGCGCTCGCTCAGCGCGGCAAGCGCCTCGCCGGCCGCCAGCGCGCCGCCGCCGGCGATGAGCATTGGTCGCCGGGCCGCAGCCAGACGCTCCGCCGCCGCCCGCAATGCCTCGCTGCACGGCACACCACGACCAGGGCGGCGCGCCACGGCAGCGCTCCAGTCATGGGCCACCGGCGCGGCGAGCACGTCGAGCGGGATCGAGATATGCACCGGGCGCGGACGCTCGCTGTCGAACACCGCGTAGGCCCGGGCGATCAGTTCGGGCAGCTGTTCCGGGCTCAAGGCCAAGGCGGAGAAGGCAGTGATCGGCGCGGTCATGGCACGCTGGTCCTGGGTCTCGTGCAGGCAGCCCCAGCCCTTGCCCAGGCTGGCGCTGTGGTTGACGCTGGAAATCACCAGCAGCGGTACCGAGTCGGCGTAGGCCTGGCCGATGGCGGTGGCGACGTTGGTCACGCCCGGCCCGGTGATGACGAAGCACACTCCCGGCTTGCCGCTGACCCGCGCATAACCGTCGGCCATGAAGCCGGCGCCCTGCTCGTGGCGGGTCAGCACGTGGCGGATGCCGCTGCCCGGAAGTCCGCGGTACAGCTCGAGGGTGTGCACGCCGGGGATACCGAAAACGGTATCCACGCCGTAGTTGGCCAGCAAGCGGACCAGGGCCTGGCCGGCGGTGAGGGTCTTCTGTGGTTGCATGGGCAATATCCTCGTCCAGTTCGGCGACCATAGGAGTCGCCGCTCGCGCCGCAGCGCTCTTGCTCCCATTCCCACAAGCGGGAGGGGGAGCCGTCGTGTCCGCCCGGGCCTTCAGCCATTGGCCAGCCGGATCAACGCATCCACCGCCAGCGCTCCCTCGGCATCCGCCAGCAATGGGTTGACGTCCAGCTCCAGCAAGCGCTCGGCATGTTCGCAGGCGAATTCGGCGACCGCGCGGATCGCCGCCACCAGGGCCTCCATGGATACCGCCGGGCGACCGCGGAAGCCGCTGAGCAACGGCGCGCTGCGCAGGCTCAGCAGGGCATCGCGGATCGCCGCGTCGGTGGTCGGCAGGAGCAGGCTGCGACTGTCGCGCAGCAGCTCCACGAGTATCCCGCCGGCACCGATCACCAATGCCAGGCCGAAGCCCTCCTCGCGCTTGACCCCGACGATCAGCTCGGCCAGCGGCGCGCCTGCCATGCGCTCCAGCAACACACGCTCGAAGACCAGTTGCGGCGCGTGCCGGGCCAGGCTTTCGCGCATGTCGAACAATGCCGCCTCCAGCGCCGCCTCGTTGCGCAGGCCGAGCGCCACGCCGCCGGCCTCGGTCTTGTGCGGCAGCGCGGCGCTGACCGCCTTGAGCACCAGCGGGAAGCCGAGGTCGAGGGCCGCTTCGCGGGCCTGGCCGGGGGTGCTCAGCACCCCCTGGGGCAGTGGCAGGCCGAAGGGTTTCAGCGCCTGCTTGGATTGCCACTCGTCGAGCAGGTAGCCGTCGCCCGCCAGCGGCCCTGGGCAGATCGGCACCAACGCCGCCTCACCGCGCTCCAGCAGCGCCGCGCGGCGCTGGCGGTAGCGGGCGATCCGTCCCCAGGCGGCGAGACCATCCTCGACGCCTTGCAGCGCGGCGACGCCCTCGCCGTGCAACAGCTCGCGGGCCCGGGCCGGCAGCAGTTCCGGGAACGCCGAGGCGATGAAGCCGACTTTGCCGTGGCGCTTCAGCGCGGCGCAGTAGCGTTGCAGAAGCAGGTCGCACTGCGGCCGCTCGCCGGTTTCCTCGCCCGGATAGTCGAGCACCAGCAGGGCGGCGTCGGCAGGGCTGCGCAAAGCGCTGTCGAGCATTTCCTCCAGGGCCGCGGCATCGCCCCAGATGGCGGTGGTGAAGTCCAGCGGGTTGGCGATGTTGGCGTAGTCGGGCAACACCCCGGCCAGTTCGTCGCGCTGTCCGGCGTCGAAAGACGGCAACCCCAGGCCGTTGCGCTCGGCGTAGTCAGCGATCAACCCGGCGTCGCCGCCGGAACAGGCCAGCGCGACCAGGCTCGGCCCGCCAGGCAGGTGGCCGCAGGCGGCGGCCTTGAGGGTTTCGACGAAGCTCACCGGGCCGCTCACACGGATTACCCCGAGGCGCTCGAACAGGCTGTCGTAGAGCGCGTCGGAACCGGCCAGGGAACTGGTGTGGCTGAGCGCGAGGGCCGCACCGATCTTCGACACTCCGGTCTTCAGGGCGATCACCGGCACGCCTTTCTGCAACGCCTTGTAGGCCGCGCGGGCGAACCCCGGGACGTTCTTCAGACCTTCCAGATGCAGGCCGATGGCAGTCACCCGCGGCTCGTCGAGCAGCACGTCCATCAGCTCGGCGATGCCCAGCTGCGCCTGGTTGCCCACCGATGCCATATAGGCCACCGGCAGCGAACGGTCGCTCATCGACAGGTTGTAGGCGAAGTTGCCGCTCTGCGTCAGCACCGCGACGCCCCGCTCCACCTGCCGACCGCCATGTGCCACCGGCCATAGCGCGGCGCCGTGCAGGTAGTCGAGCAAGCCGTAGCAGTTCGGGCCAAGCAGCGCCATTTCGCCGGCGGCGGCCAGCAGCCGGCGTTGCACGGCCAGGCCCTGTTCGCCGGTTTCGGCGAAGCCGGAGGCATAGCAGATCGCCCCGCCGGCGCCTTTGGCGGCGAGCGCGGCGACCGCGTCGAGGGTCAGTTCGCGGTTGGTGGCGACGAACGCCGCGTCCGGGCCGCACGGCAGGTCGGCGACGCTGGCCACGCAGGGTACGCCTTCGAGTTCGGCGTGCTGCGGATTGACCAGCCACAACTGGCCGGCGAAACCGCCTTCGGCACAGCGTTTCAGGGCACGCGCCATGCCACGGCCGCCAATGAAGGCGAGATGCCTGGGTGCCAGCAGGCGCTTGAGGTTTTCACGATTCATGTCGGTTCTCGATTCGGAACATGGCAGCCTTCCCCTCTCCCCTGGAGGGAGAGGGGAGCCAGGACTTCAACGCAGCAACGGCCGCAGCAGTTCGCGGGAAACGATGTGCCGCTGGATTTCCGAAGTGCCCTCCCAGATCCGCTCGATCCGCGCGTTGCGCCAGATGCGCTCGACCGGTCCTTCATCCATCAGGCCCATGCCGCCGAAGATCTGCACCGCTTCGTCGGCGACCTTGCCGAGGGTCTCGCTGGCGAACAGCTTGGCCATGCCGGCCTCGCCGTCGGTCATGGTGCCCTGGTCCATCTTCCAGGCGGTGTGCAGGGTCATCAGCTCGGCGGCGCGGATCTGCGTGGCCATGTCGGCGAGCTTGAAGGAAACGCCCTGGTAGCTGCCGATCGGCTGGCCGAACTGCTTGCGATCGGCCGCCCAGCGCAGTGATAGGTCGAGGGCGCGCTGGGCCTGGCCGACGCAGTTGGCGGCGACCATCACCCGTCCGGCGGTGAGCCAGGCGTTGGCCACTTCCCAGCCCTTGCCGACCTCGCCGAGTACCTTGGAGGCCGGCACCCGGCAATCGTCGAAGAAGATCTCGTAAGTGTGGTAGCCACGGTTGCTCACGCATTTCGGCCCGCGGCGCACGGTCATCCCGGGCGTGCCCTTGTCCACCAGGAAGGCGGTCACCGCGTTGCGCTTGCGGCCGTTGTGCTCGTAGCTGTCGGTGACGGCGAAGACGATGGCGAAGTCGGCGTGCCCGGCGTGGCTGATGAAGTGCTTGCTGCCGTTGATCACGAAGGCGTCGCCGTCGCGCACCGCGCGGGTCTTGATCGAATTGGCGTCGGAGCCGGCACCCGGCTCGGTGAGGGCGAAGCAATCGGTCTTTTCGCCCTGCACGCAGGGCAACAGGTAGTCGCCGAGCTGTTCTCCGGTGCAGGCCATGAGGATCTTCGAGGGCCGCGCGACGAATACGTGGAGGGCCCAGGAGACCTTCGACAGCTCGCGTTCGACCAGCGCCTGGGACAGGTAGTCGAGGCCGCCGCCGCCCACTTCCTCGGGCATGTTGAAGGCATAGAAACCGGCCGCGAGGGCCTTGCCGCGAATCTGTGCGGCCAGCTCCGGCGACACCGCGTCGGCGCGGTCGACATCGTCCTCGTGGGGCAGCAGTTCCTTCTCGACGAAGCTGCGCACCGCCTCGACCAGCATGTCCTGTTCCTGGGTCAGCCTGAAATCCATGGGAATCACCTGCTCGGCGCCTAGCGCCCGCTGAATTGAGGGGAACGTTTCTCGGCCACGGCGCGCAGCGCCTCGGCGGCATCCTCGCTGCGCCCGCAGAGCAGCCCGGCGGCCTGCTCGGCCCGCAACTGCTCGGCCAGCGAGCGCCCGGCGCCGTCGCGCAGCAGGCGCTTGGTCTGGGCGAAGGCGAAGGTCGGACCGCTGGCGAGACGCGCAGCGAAGGCGCCGACCGCCTCAACCAGGCGCTCGTCGGCGACCACCTCGCCGACCAGTCCGGCACCCAGGGCTCGCTCCGCGCTCCAGGCTTCGTCGAGGAACAGCAGGCGCTTGGCCGCCTCGCTGCCGAGCAGCCGTGGCAGATGCCAACTGGCGCCGGCGTCCGGGCAGTAGGCCATGCCGGTGTAGCCGGCCTTGAAGCGCGCCGAGGCGGCGGCGATGCGGAAATCGCAGCACAGCGCCAGGTCCATGCCAGCGCCCACGGCGCTGCCGTTGACGGCGGCGACTGTGGGTTTGTCGAGGGCGTGCAGGCGCCCCATCAGGGCGTGGGCGGCCTCGGTCCAGCCATAGCTTTCCAGCTCGCCACGGGCTTCAGCCGCCGCCCATTCGGCGAGATCGGCCCCGGCGCAGAAGCTGCGTCCGCTGCCGCCGAGCACCACAGCGCGCACTGCCGGGTCGCGCTCGCAGGCATCGAGTCGGACGTGCAGGGCCTCCAGGGTGGGGATATCCAGTGCATTGCGCTGTTGCGGACGATTCAGGACGAGCCAGGCGATCCCGGCTTCGACCCGCGTCTGCAATGGGGAAAGGTCAGTCATGCGGCCCTCGTTCTTATTGTTGGTTGATGGCGATCGCGGCTTTCAGGCAATACTAAACACTCGTTCAACAAGACCACAATCCACCCATTCGGGTGTATGTAACGGCCCTGCGGCAGGCGCAAAGCCACACGCCATGCGATCCGCCGAAAAGCGGCGGAGGCCCGCGCGAGCCGGCTGTTACAACTTCGAACAAACCAACCAGGCGAAAACGAAAACGCCCGCCGGATGCGGCGGGCGTCGGGTCCTGCGAATGGCCGTTCAGCCGGCCCGTCCCAGGGCGGGGTCGCCCAGTCCCTGCGGCTGCCGGCGACGAACCACGTAATAGGCCAGGTAGCAGGCGGCGATGAAGCCGAAGCCCCAGTACAAGGACGGCCGCTGGGTGGGATCGAGGGCGAGGAAGACGAACAGCGAGCAGCACACGGCGATGCAGGCCAGCGGCACCAGCGGGAACAGCGGCGCGGCATATTTCAGCTCGGCGACCGTGCCGCCGCTGGCCATGTGCTCGCGGCGGAAGCGGTATTGGGCGTAGGCGATGACGATCCAGGTGACGGTGCCGGACATCCCGCTCACCGCCATCAGCACCATGAACAGGGTGTCGGCGGCGATCACGCTGGTCAGCAACGAGAGCAGGGCGAAGCACAGGGTGATCAGCAACGCGTAGAGCGGCACGCCGCGCGCGCTGAGCTTCGACAGGCCGCGCGGGGCCATGCCGGTCCTGGACATCGCCCAGAGGATCCGCGTCGAGGCGTACAGGCCCGAGTTGCCTACCGAGAGGATGGCGGTGAGGATGACGAAGTTCATCAGGTCCGCCGCGTAGGGAATCCCGACCATGTCGAACACCTGCACGAACGGGCTTTCCACCAGCCCGGCCTGTTGCCAGGGAATGATGGCGGAAAGCACAACGATGGCCAGCACGTAGAAGATCAGCACGCGGAACACCACGTTGCGCACCGCCCGCGGGATGCTCTTCTCCGGTCGCTCGGTCTCGCCGGCGGCGACGCCCATGATCTCGCAACCCTGGAAGGCATAGACCACCGTCATCATCACCGCGAACACCGCCGACAGCCCGTTGGGGAACAGCCGCTCGCCGACCAGGTTGGAGAACATCGGCGCCGGCGCACCGCTCTTCAGTTCGATACCGCCGAAGATCACCAGCCCCCCGACCACGATGAACACCAGGATCGCCGCCACCTTGATCCCGGCGAACCAGTACTCGGCCTCGCCGAAGGCGCGGGTCGCCAGGGCATTGAGGGAGAACAGCACGACCACGAAGAAACCCGACCATAGCCACACGGGCACCTCCGGGAACCAGCGGGTCATGAGCATCCCGGCCGCGGTGAATTCCAGGCCTACCGTGGAGGCCCAGCTCATCCAGTAGACCCAGCCGATCATGAAGCCGGTCGCCGGGCCGATGAAACGCGTCGCGTGGGCCTGGAACGAACCGGAGACCGGCATCTGCACCGACAGCTCGCCGAGGCAGACCATCACCAGGTACATCAGCACCCCGGCCACCAGGTAGGCCAGCACCGCGCCGGCCGGGCCGCCCTGGTTGATGGTCACGCCGGAGCCCATGAACAGCCCGGTGCCGATCACCCCGCCGAGGGACAGCATGAAGATGTGGCGGCTCGCCAGGGCCCGGGTGAGTTGCAGCCTTTCCTTGCCGTCAGCCATGGCGCACCTCCGGATGAGGGTACGCGCAGGGGTCTTCGAGATGGCTCATTATTCTTGTCTCCACTCTGTCAGAGGCCGTGTCTTGCGCACGGATGAGCGGATTATTGGCGGCGGATGTAAGACGCCGTTGAACGCGCGGATCGAAGATGTAAAAAGCTGTAAGGAAGTTGTTCGCCGCGCCGCTCAACCGGCCGCTGAGTCGGCTTCGCCGAGGAAGCCGGCGCGGCGCAGGGCTTCGGCGCCGTCGCGGCGCAGGCTACCCAGGCGTGCGCCCCAGGCTCGCGGGTCGACCCCGGCCGCGCCCAGGGCCTCGCGCTCCAGCTCGCCCAGGCCGGCGCCGAGCGCCACCAGGCCCATGGAGTGGCAGCTTCCGGACAGGCGATGGGCGATGTTCGCCGCCTCGGCCAGGTCCACCTGGTCCAGGGCTTCGGCCAGCAGCGGCAACTGCTCGTCCAGGCTTCCCAGCAGGTTGCCCAGCAGTCCGGCGAGCTTGTGCCGCCCCAGCAGGCGGCGGTGGGTCTCGAGCATTTGCCGGTCCAGCGCGGCGTCCGCCGCAAGCGCAGGCACGCCGGTTCCGACCTCGCCCAGCGCGCGGCGCAGCTCGTCCATCCGCAGGGGCTTGCCGAGCACGCCCTGCATGCCCGCGGCGAAGTACCGACGCACCATGTCCGGCTGGATGCTGGCGGTGAAGGCGAAGACCGGCGTGGCGCGGTTCAGGCCGTCGAGCTGCCGGCGAATCCCGGCGCAAAGCTCGAGGCCAGCCATCCCCGGCAGGTGCATGTCCAGCAGGATCAGGTCGAAGCGCCGCTGCCGGCACAGCGCCAGGGCCGGCCCCGCGTCCTCGGCCAGCATCACCCGGTGGCCGTCCCGCTCGAGCAGGCCCTGGGCTACCTCGCGGTTGAGCGCCACGTCCTCCACCAGCAGCACCTCCAGCGCAGACACCGATGCCGCCGGCGGCGTCGCGCCGGACAAGCTCGCCAGCGCCAGCTCGATCTCGAACCAGAACGTACTGCCCTGGCCGACCCGGCTTTCCACGCCGATCCGCCCGCCCAGCGCTTCCACCAGCCGCTTGCTGATCGCCAGGCCCAGGCCGGTTCCGCCGTAACGGCGGGTCACGGCGTCGCCGCCCTGGGTGAAGCGTTCGAAGATGCGTTCGCGCATTTCCTCGGGAATGCCGATTCCATCGTCCGCGACGCTCAGCCGCAGGCGCTCGCTTCCTGCGCTGCGCGCCAGCCGCTCGACGCGAACGCGCACCTCGCCGGCCTCGGTGAACTTCACCGCGTTGCCCAGCAGGTTGGTCAACACCTGGCGCAGGAACTGCTCGGCGCCGCGATGGCCGTCATGAACCTGCGGGTCCAGCCACAGGTCCAGCCGCGTGGCGTTCTCCCGCGCCCGCGGTTCGAGCAGGGTGAGGACGTCCTCGAGCAGGCTCCGCAAGGAAAAGTCCACCGCTTCCGGCACATCCGCCGCTTCCTCCAGCCGGGCGAAGTGGAGGACCTCGTTGAGGATCGCCAGCAGTCCCTCCCCCGCTGTCGCCAGTGCCCGCAGGCGCTGGCGGTCACGCTCGCCGAGCGATGCCTCGCGCAGCAGCTCGGCCATGCCCAGGATGCCGTTCAGCGGGGTACGGATCTCATGGCTCATGGTCGCGAGGAAACGGCTCTTGGCACGGTCGGCGGCTTCCGCCTGGTCCTTCGCCCGGCGCAGGCTGGCGGTGCGCCGCTCGACCTGCCGACGCAACTCGTCGCGGTCAGCGTCGCGCCGGCGGCGATCGGTGCGCAGGGCCTGGCGCATGTCCTCCAGGGCGGCGGCGACGGCGTCGATCTCGTCGCGTTCGCGGTCCGCCTTGTCCAGTCGCAGCGGCTGTTGCAGGTCGCCTTCGGCGATATGCCCAGCGAACTCGGACATGCGCCACAGATGGCGAGTGACCAGGCTGTGGAACAGCCAACTGAGGGCCACCGCCAGGCCGCAAAGGAAACTGCCCATCCACAAGAGGCTGGCCAGGCCGCCGGAGGCCAGCCGGCGATAGACCGCCGCCAGGTCGATGGCGATCTCCAGCTCGCCCAGATGCCGACGCTCGCCCCCCGGCGGCTGGTAGCTCAAGGGAAAGCGCTCGACCCGCAGCAGGCCGCGTGGACGCTGGTCGCCCTGCAGCAGGTTGAAGTCGGCGCTTTGCAGACTGACACGGGCGATGTCGGGGAAATCCCCGAGGCCGCGCAACTGCACGTTCAACTGCTCCTGGTTGAGATCCCACAGGCTGCGCTCGAAGCTGGCCAGGTAGCCGCTGCGGATCAGTTCCAGGCGCGCCTCGATCTCACGCATTTCGCGGCGGTATTCGAAGAACAGCTGCACGGCGCCGGCGAGGACAGTGAAACACAGGCTGAACAGCAGCACCCGCCACAGCAGGCGCCGCGCCAACACTCCGCCGCGGCCGCTCACCAGGCGTCCGCGCGGTTGCCGGCGAGGCGCCGATAGTCGCGCACGCTGTCGTCCAGCCAACGCTGGATGCTGCCGTCGTCGCGATAGCCTCGCAGGGCCCGGTCGATCTCGTCCATCTTCGCTGCCAGCGGCGAGTGCCGCGAGACCGCCACCCGCAGGTAGTCCACCGTCAGCGGTTCAGGCAGCGCACGGATGTTCTCGCCGCCGGCCAGGCGCTCGGCGAACAGCGTGCCGGTGCGGCGTTCGTGGGCAATGTAGTCGATGCGCTGGCGCACCAGCTTGCCGAAGTTCTGTCGGCTGTCGGAAACCCATTCGACGTTGCCGTGGCGGCCGACGAAGCGGTCGAAGTCCGCCCCGTAGCTTTCGCCGAACAACAGCCCGCCGCGATAGCCGGCGAGGTCGCCGAGGGATCGGATGCGCACCGGCCGCTGGCGGTTGTAGAAGATCGCCACCTCCTCGCGCAGCACCGGCTCGGCGGAAAACGCCAGGTCGCGATCGCGCGCGGGCGTGCGGTAGGCCAGTACCAGGTCGACCCGTCCGGCGGCGGCGTCCAGCAGGCAGCGCCGCCAGTTGCCCAGCACCACCACCTCGACCCGGTAGCCCAGCGCGCCGAACAGCCGCTTCACCAGCTCCGGCGCCAGCCCCCGGACCTGCTGGCCATCGCTCCAGGAGATCGGCGGGTATACCGGATAGTCGCAATAGCGGATGGTCTCCGCAGCCTGTGCCAGGCCGCCCAGCAGCCATCCGCAGAGCGCCAGCCAGCGGGCCTGCATGGCTCAGGCGTCGCTGGCCGCGGCGGTGAACAGGTAGCCGGCGCCGTGGATGGTGATGATCAGTTGCGGTTCGGCCGGGTCGTCGCGCAGCTTACGACGCAGGCGGCCGACCAGCACGTCGATGGAGCGATCGCTGGGCAGCCACTCGCGGTTGCGGATCTGGTCCATCAACTGGTCGCGGCTCAGGGTATGCCCGCTGTTGCGCAGGAAGGCGCCGAGCAATTGGAATTCGCCGTGGGTGAGCAGGGTCTCGTTGCCCGCGTGGTCGATCAGGCGGCGCCGGTCGGCGTCCAGCAGCCAGTCGCCGAACTGCCTGAGGGCCTGCCGGGCGGGGGCGGCGCTGGCCTGGGCATGGCGCACCCGGCGGATCAGGTTCTTCGCCCGCGACACCAGTTCGCGCGGGTTCAGCGGCTTGATCACGTAGTCGTCGGCGCCGCACTCCAGGCCGACGATGCGATCGATCTCGTCGTTGCGCCCGGTGATCAGGATGATCCCCACCTCGGAGCGCACCCGCAGCTCGCGGGTCAGGGTCAGGCCGTCCTTGCCGGGCAGGCGGATGTCCAGCAGCACCAGCTCGACCGGCTGGCCGAGATGGGCGCACTCGGCAAGGCAGGCTTCCGCCTGCTCGGCGTTGCCGGCGCAGAGGACGTCATAGCCCTCCTCGCCGAGATAGGCCTGGAGAAGCTCACGAATCACCGGGTCGTCGTCGACCACCAATACGCGCGGAACCATCGCCATCACCTTGCGCCTCCGGCGGGCCGGGGCGTTTCTTGTTCTGGGTTGTCGGACGGTGGGCGGAAGGTGCCGGGGCGCCTTCCGCTGCCAGCAGCAGCCTATCCACTACTGAACGGACGATCAACAAGCTTCCGTCGCACGCCGGAAGCGGCGATGGGCGCCCGCCTCCAGGCCATCCACCCAGGCCTCGCAGATCTGCACGCCCTGCCGCGGCGTGAAGGTCGCGGGATTCAGCCCAGACTCCAGCCACAGCCCGTCGAGCAGGGCGCTGAGGCTGATGGCCGCCAGTTCCGCGTCGAAGTCCGCCCAGCCGCCCTCCTCCGCCAGTTGCCGCAGCACGCCGACCAGCAGCGCCCGGTACTCGCCATAGGAATGGTCGTGGACCCGCCCGATCGCTTCGATGCTGCCCACCGCACCCCAGAACGCCAGCCAGGCGTCGAGCAATTGCGGATCGAGCAGCTCGGCGGAGAAGGATGCCTCGAAGAACGCCGAGAGCCGCGGGCGGGCGCCGCCCGGCGCGGTGTCGATGGCACCGCGGAGCAGGCGCATGACGCGTCCGGTGACCGCCAGGTAGGCCTCGGCCACCAGCGCGTCCTTGCCATCGTAGTGGTGATTGATCAGGCCCACCGATACCCCGGCCTCGGTGCAGATCTTGCGCACCGAGGCGCCCTGGAAGCCATGCCGCTTCAGGCAGGCCAGGGTCGCCTCGATCAGCAGCGCCTTGCGCTGCTCTGGTTCCAGACGGGAAAAGCGCACTTCCTGGTTCATCCTTTCGCGGCTCCTGCTCGTCGCCCGCGACCACCGGCGGGCAGCCCCGATGATCGCAGGTTACGTGGCGCCCGTCTCACTGGCTGGCCCAGGCGTTGAAGCGCTCCTCCAGCTCCTCGCCATGCTCGACCCAGAATTCGTCGTCCATCGCCAGGCCCTGCTCCAGGTTCGCCGGCGCGGTCGGCACCCAGCTCGCCAGTTGCGCGGGCAGGCGCTGGGCGGCCTGGCGGTTGGTCGGCCCGTAGGGAATGTTCTCGACGTAGCGCACCTGGGCATCCGGGGCATTGGCGAAGGCGATGAAGCGACGCGCCTCGGCGCCGCGCTTCGAACCCTTGACCACCGCCCAGTAGTCCATGCCGTACAGGCTGCCCGGCCATACCAGGGCCAGGTTGCGCCCCGCGCGGTGGGCGTCGGCGATGCGCCCGGTGTAGGTGGACGTCATCACCACGTCGCCGGCGGCCAGCCACTGCGCCGGCTGCGCTCCCGCCTCCCACCACTGGATGTAGGGCTTGAGCTGGCCCAGCTTGGCGAAGGCACGGTCGGCACCGGCGCGGGTCGCCAGCAGCGGATAGACCTGCTCGCGTGGCACGCCGTCGGCGAGCAGGGCGAACTCCAGGTTGTAGATCGCCCGCTTGCGCAGGCCGCGCTTGCCGGGGAAGCGCTGGACGTCCCAGAAGTCGGCCCAGGACGCCGGCGGCTGTTGCAGCCGGTCGGCGTCGTAGCCGATCGCCACGCCCCAGACCAGCGCGGCGGAACCGCATTCCTGGGCGGCATTGGCGATCAACTGCTGCTTGCCGCCGATGGCCTGCCAGTCCAGACGCTCGAACAGGCCGTCGTCGCAACCGCGCGCCAGGTCCGGCCCCTCGACCTGGACCAGGTCCCAGTCGGCGTGACCGGTGTCGGCCATCACCTTGATCCGGGCCATCTCGCCGTTGTACTCGCTCTGCACCACGGGAATCCCGGTCTGCTGCGTGAACGGCTGGAAGAACGCCACCTCCTGGGCCTTCTGTCCGGCGCCGCCGTAGCCGACCACCACCAGGCCATCATCGGCCTGGACAGGCGCGAGGCCGCCGAACGCCAGCAGGACGGCGCCGAGCAGGACGCGGCAAGGAAAAACCGGATGCGGACGGGCGCTGGCCGCGCGGCGCAATGGAAAGGAACGGTTCATGTGCGTCTCCTCTTGTTCTTGTTGTGGAGTGGATCGCAGCGAGCCGCCGGGAAGCGGCCACGGGACAGAAACTATCCAGTCGATTTTAAAAAAACAAGTTGATTTTTTACTGATGGTAAATTCATATCCTGTTTCTGAAGCGCGCCGCGAGAACAACAAGAAGGACGCCAACCGTGAATTTCCCGCACCTGTTCAGCCCCCTGGAAATCCGGGGCAAACGCCTGAAAAACCGCATCATGTCGAGCGGCCACGACACGTCGATGCCTACCGACAACCTGGTCAACGAGCCACTCGTCGCCTATCACCGCGCCCGGGCCCGCGGCGGCGCCGGACTGATCGTCATGCAGGTGGCGGGGGTCCACGACAGCGCGCGCTACACCTCGCACGTGCTGATGGCCACCGACGATGCCTGCATCCCCGGCTACCGGCGGGTCGCCGAGGCCTGCCACGCCGAAGGATGCGTGGTGCTGTCGCAGATCTTCCATCCCGGGCGCGAGATCATGGAATCCGCCGACGGCCTGCTGGCGGTGGCCTATTCCGCCTCGGCCTCGCCCAACGAACGGTTCCGGGTGATGCCGCGCGAACTCGACCAGCCGCTGATCGACGAGATCGTCGCCGGCTACGCCGCCGCCGCGCGCCGCCTGCACCAGGCAGGGCTGGACGGGGTGGAGGTGGTCGCCAGCCATGGCTACCTGCCGGCGCAATTCCTCAACCCGCGGGTGAACCGCCGCACGGATGGCTACAACGGCGACCTCGATGCCCGCCTGCGTTTCCTCCGCGAAGTGCTGGCGGCGGTGCGCGCGGCCACCTCCGAGGACTTCATCGTCGGCCTGCGCCTGTCCGCCGACGAGCGCGACCCCGAGGGTCTCAGCGAAAGCGAGTCGCTGCAGGCGGCCGAGGCGGTCCAGGGCGAGCTGGACTACCTGCACATCGTCGCCGGCACCTCGGCCTCCCTCGGCGGCGCCATCCATATCGTCCCGCCGATGGCCATCGAGCCGGCCTACCTGGCCCGCGAAGCCGGTACCTTCAAGGCGCGCCTGGCGATCCCGCTGTTCGTCACCGGGCGCATCAACCAGCCCCAGGAGGCCGAGGCCATCCTCGCCCGAGGCCAGGCCGACGTCTGCGGCATGACCCGCGCGCTGATCTGCGACCCGCAGATGCCGAACAAGGCCGAGGCCGGGCGCAGCGACGACGTGCGCGCCTGCATCGCCTGCAACCAGGCCTGCATCGGACATTTCCACCGAGGCTATCCGATCTCCTGCATCCAGCACCCGGAAACCGGCCGCGAGCTGACCTACGCAACGCCCAATCCGGCCTCGCGGCGCAAGCGCGTGCTGGTCGCCGGCGGCGGCCCGGCGGGGATGAAGGCGGCGGCGGTGGCGGCACAGCGCGGCCACGAGGTAGTGCTCTGCGAGGCCGGCGCCCAGCTCGGCGGCCAGGTCAACCTGGCGCAACTGCTGCCGCGCCGCGCGGAATTCGGCGGCGCCTCCACCAACCTGCAACGGGAGATGCAACTGGCCGGCGTCGAGGTACGCCGCAACACGCCGGTCGACCGCGCGCTGGTGGAGCGCGAACGGCCGGACCTGGTGATCGTCGCCACCGGCGCCGAACCCTATTGGCCGCCTTTCGAGCGCGGCGGCGAGCTGCAGGTGGTGGATGCCTGGCAGGTGCTGCGCGGCGAGGTGCGGGTCGGTCGCTCGGTGCTGGTCACCGACTGGCGGGGCGACTGGATCGGCCCCGGTATCGCGGAAAAGCTTGTGCGCGAGGGCCACCAGGTGCGCCTGGCGGTGAACGGCACCCACTGCGGCGAGAGCCTGCCGCTGTACGTGCGCGACCAGTTGGCCGGCGAACTGCACCGCCTGGGTATCCCGGTCACGCCCTACGCCCGCCTGTACGGCTGCGACGATACCACGGTGTACATGCAGCACAGCGCCAGCGGCGAGGCGATGCTGTTCGAGGAGGTCGATACCCTGGTGCTATGCCAGGGCCACCAGCCGGTGGACCGCCTGGCCGACAGCCTGCACGGCCTGGCGGAGGTGTTGCGGATCGGCGACTGCCTGGCCCCCCGCACCGCCGAGGAGGCGATCTACGAAGGGCTCAAGGCCGCCTGGAGCATCTGAGCGGCGCGGCCGCGGCTCCCTCGACGGGTCCCGGCCCAGCCCCTAGAATGCCGCAAACGCAGCCAGGACCCCGCCGCATGCCCCGCCCGTCACCGCCGGACGCCACCGACACGCCGCGCAGCGAAACGCACTTCCTCGGCACCCGCATCCGCGGCCTGCGCAAGCGCCGCGGCCTGACCCTGGCCGAGCTGGCCGCACAGAGCGAACTCACCGCCGGCTACATCAGCCAACTGGAACGCAACCTGGCATATCCGTCGATTCCGGCGCTGTTCAACATCGCCCGCAGCCTCGGCGTGACCATCCAGTGGTTCTTCGCCAGCGAGGCCGCGGTGGACCCGGCGGACGCCGGCTACGTGGTGCGGCGCAACACGCGCATGAGCGTGCATTACGAAGACGGCATCATCGACGAACTGCTCACCCCGCAGCCCAGCCGCCAGTTGGAGATCCTCCACTCGCGTTTCCCGCCGGGCACCTACAGCCAGCAGAGCTACAGCCATGAGGGCGAGGAAGCCGGCTACATCCTCAGCGGAATCTTCGAACTCTGGGTCGGCGACCGCCATTTCCAGCTCCGCGAGGGCGACAGCTTCAGCTACTCCAGCCAGGAACCGCATCGCTACGGCAACCCGGGCGACAGCGATACCCTGGTGCTCTGGGTGATCACCCCGCCGACGTTCTGAAACGGCCTGTCGCGATGCAGGGCCAGGGGAGGGCCGACGGGGCGAGCGCTACCCGCCGCGCCCGAGCAACCGCGCCAACCCCGCCAGCAGCCGCTCCAGGGCGCCCTGGTTGTTGCGCAGCACCTTCTCTCCGGCAGTGGCCATGGCCGTCGCGACCTCCGGCTGCGCCCACAGGCGCGCGAGGCCGTCGCACAGCTCGCCGGCATCCGTCACCTCGAGCAGCGCCCCGGCGTCGCGCAATTGCGCGGCGATGTCGAGGAAGTTGAACAGGTGCGGACCGGCGAACACCGGCTTGCCCAGGGCCGCCGGCTCCAGCAGGTTGTGCCCGCCGTTGGGCACCAGGCTGCCGCCGACGAAAGCGATGTCGGCCAGGGCATAGAGGAACAGCAGCTCGCCCATGGTATCGCCGAGCAGCACCTGGGTCGCGCGTGCCACCGGCTCGCCGCCGGAGCGCCGGACCGTGGCGAAGCCTTCGCGGCGGCATAGCTCGTGGACGCCGGCGAAGCGTTCCGGATGGCGCGGCACCAGGATCAGCAACGCGTCGGGACGCGTTTCCAGCAGGCGCCGGTGGGCTGCCAGGACGATCTCGTCCTCGCCGGCATGGGTGCTGGCGGCGATCCACAGCGGTCGCGCCGTCGCGTCCCATTCCTCGCGCAGGGCGGCAGCGGCCAGCGGCAGCTGCGGGTCGATGCGCAGGTCGAACTTGATCGAGCCGGTCACGCTGACGCACTCAGGACGCGCGCCGAGACGACGGAAGCGCTCGGCCTCGGCCTCGGTCTGCACGGCGATCCAGGACAGCTCGGCGAGCATCGGCCGGGTCAGCCCGGCGAAGCGCGCGTAGCCACGCGCCGAGCGCTCGGACAGGCGCGCATTGGCCAGCGCCACCGGGATCCCGCGCACGGCGCAGGCATGGATATGGTTGGGCCACAGCTCGGTTTCCATGATCACCGCCAGGCGCGGCCGCACCCGGTCGAGGAAGCGCGCCGCCGCCCAGGGCAGGTCGTAGGGCAGATAGCAGTGCCGGACCTGCTCGCCGAACAATGCGCGGATGCGCTCCGAGCCGGTCGGGGTCATGCAGGTGACGGTGACCGGCAGCTGCGGATGGCGCTCCAGCAGCGCCCGCACCATCGGCGCGGCGGCGATGCTCTCGCCCACCGAGACGGCGTGCACCCAGATGCCGCCGGGCGGCACCTCGGGCAAGGACAGGGAAAAACGCTCGCCGATGCGCTTGGCGTAGGCCGGCGCCTGGCGCGCGCGCCACCACAGGCGCAACGCCACCAGCGGCAAGCCGAGGTGGAACAGCAGGGTATAGAGGGTACGGTTCATGGGCGCGCAGCTTAGCAAAACTCCCGCCGACCGGCTCAGCCGATGGCGCGCAGGTGGCGGGTGAAGGTTTCGCCGAGCCAGGCCGCCGCCGGGCCGAGCACCTCGTTGCGCCGCCAGACCAGTTCGACCACCAGCGACGGCGGCGTCCAGTCGCTGGTCAGCTCCACCATCAGCCGGTCGTAGGTGGGGTACTGCACCACGTGCCGCGGCAGCCAGGCCCAGCCGAGGTTGCGCATCAGCAACTCGGCCATGGAATAGAAGCTGTCCAGCCGCCACACCTGCGGGCTGATCTGCTCGCCGCCCGGATAGCCGCTCTGCTGGGGCACGATCAAAAGTTGCCGGTGCTGTGCCAGCTCGCGGCGACTGACCCGTTGCAGCCCGGCCAGCGGGTGGCCGGCGCCGCACACCGTGACCATCTCGACGCTGCCGAGGCGCCGCCGCTCCAGCGACTCAGGCATGCGCTCATGGTGGAACAGCAGGCCGAGGTCAGCCTGCTCCTCGAGCAAACGACGGGTCACGTCGCCCTGGCCGCCGCTGGACACCTGCACCTCCAGACTGGGAAAGCGCTGCGCCAGCGCTTCCAGGCTGTCCAGCACCGGCTGGTAGGGCATCGCCTCGTCCTGGGCCAGGCGCAGCCGCGGCTCCTCGCCGCGCGCCAGGCCCAGCGCGCGCCCCTGCAGGCGCTCGCACTGGCGCAGCACCTCGCGCGCCTCCGCCAGCAGCACCCGGCCCTCGTCGGTCAGGCGCGGCTGGCGTCCGCTGCTGCGTTCGAACAGGGTGACGCCGAGGTCCGCCTCCAGCAGCGCGATGCCGTTGCTCACCGCCGATTGCACCCGCTTCAGTTCGCGGGCGGCGGCAGAGAACGACTGGCGCTCGGCGACGCTGACGAACAGGCGGATCTGCTCCAGATTCCACTGCATAACCTATCTCCAATACAGATAGGTAACGACTTTATCCCATCCGCCGGCTCCCTAGAATGGCCGCAGTTTCCGGAGGACGCCGCCATGACCAATTATCTCTACCTCGCCATCGCCATCGCCGCCGAAGTGGTCGCCACCACCTCGCTGAAAGCCGTCGCCGGATTCAGCAAGCCACTGCCGCTGCTGCTGGTGGTGGGCGGCTACGTGCTCGCCTTCAGCATGCTCGTGCTGGTCATGCGCACCCTGCCGGTCGGCGTGGTCTACGCCATCTGGTCCGGGCTCGGCATCGTCCTGGTCAGCCTGGTGGCGATGTTCGTCTACGGCCAGCGCCTGGACCCCGCGGCCCTCCTCGGTATCGGCCTGATCATCGCCGGCGTGCTGGTGATCCAGTTGTTCTCCCGCGCTTCGGGGCACTGAACGACCGTCGCGGGCGCAGGTTGTATACTGCGCCCTTTCCGTTCCCGATAAGGCAGCCCCATGCCCCAAGCCCTTTCCACCGACATCCTCATCGTTGGCGGCGGTATCGCCGGCCTCTGGCTGAACGCCCGCTTGCGCCGGGCCGGCTACGCCACCGTGCTGGTGGAAAGCGCCAGCCTCGGCGGCGGACAGAGCGTGAAGTCGCAGGGGATCATCCACGGCGGCGCCAAGTACGCCCTGCATGGCGCCCTGACCGGCGCCTCCGAAGCCATCGCCGACATGCCGCGGCGCTGGCGCGCCTGTCTCGGCAGCGACGGCGAACTCGACCTGCGGGGCGTACGCCTGCTTTCCGAGGCGCACTACCTGTGGTCGCCGGGCGGCCTGGCCGGCAGCCTTACCAGCTTCTTCGCCAGCAAGGCGGTGCGCAGCCGGGTCGAGCAGGCCAAGGGCGGGGATTTGCCTCCGGCGCTGCGCGACAAGGGGTTCAAGGGCAAGGCCTACCGCCTCACGGAAATCGTCTTCGACGTCCCCGACCTGATTCGCCGCCTGGCGGAACTGGCCGGCGACAGCCTGCTCGCCGGCGAGCGCATCGAACCGCTGCGCGAAGGCCGGGAACTGGCCGGCCTGTGCGTCGACGGCCGGGAGATCCGTGCACAGCGCGTGGTGCTCAGCGCCGGTGCCGGCAACGAGGCGCTGCTCCGCGAACTGGGCCTGGAACAACCGGCCATGCAGCGGCGGCCGCTGCACATGGTGATGGTCAAGGCGGCGACCCTGAAACCGCTGTACGCCCACTGCCTGGGGGCCGGGCCGAAGCCACGGATCACCGTGACCACCCATCCGACCCGCGACGGCCAGTCGGTCTGGTACCTCGGCGGCGACATCGCCGAAGCCGATGGCGTGGCCCGCGACGAAGCCGCGCAGATCGCCGAAGCACGCCGCGAACTGGCAAAGCTGCTGCCCTGGATCGACCTCGGCCAGGCGCAGTGGGCCACCTTGCGGGTGGATCGCGCCGAGCCGGCACAGTCCAACCTGTTGCGCCCGGACAACGCCTTCCTCGCCGAACAGGGACGCCTGCTGGTCGGCTGGCCGACCAAGCTGGCGCTGGCCCCTGACTTCGCCGACCGGGTCTGCGCCCGCCTGGAAGAAGACGGCATCCGCCCCAGCGAACATGCCGCGCTGCCGCAACTGCCGCGTCCGCCGCTCGCCGAACCGGCCTGGGAGGTAGCCTTCGCATGATCAGGGATACCCTCCACGACCTGCACCGCCCGCTGGGCGACACCGGCCTGGCCGTTTCGCCGCTGGGCCTGGGCACCGTCAAGTTCGGCCGCGACCAGGGAGTGAAGTACCCTTCCGGCTTCACCATCCCCGACGACCGCGAAGCCGCCGACCTGCTGGCCCTGGCCCGCGACCTCGGCATCAACCTGATCGACACCGCCCCGGCCTACGGCCGCAGCGAGGAACGCCTCGGCCCGCTGCTGCGCGGCCAGCGCGAGCATTGGGTGATCGTCAGCAAGGTCGGCGAAGAGTTCGTCGACGGCCAGTCAGTCTTCGACTTCTCCGCCACGCATACCCGGCGCTCCGTCGAACGCAGCCTGAAGCGCCTGGAGACCGAGCGGATCGAGCTGGTGCTGGTGCATTCCGATGGCAACGACCTGGATATCCTCGAGAACAGCGAGGTCTACCCGACTCTCGCCGCGCTCAAGCGCGAGGGCCTGATCGGCGCCTACGGACTCTCCGGCAAGACCGTCGAAGGTGGCCTGCGCGCCCTGCGCGAGGGCGATTGCGCGATGGTCACCTACAACCTGAACGAGCGCGCCGAGCGCCCGGTCATCGAGTACGCCGCGGCCCATGCCAAGGGCATCCTGGTGAAGAAGGCGCTGGCCAGCGGGCATGCCTGCCTGGGCGCCGGACAGGACCCGGTGCGCGCCAGCTTCGAACTGGTCTTCGACCAGCCGGGCGTCGCCGCCGCCATCGTCGGCACCATCAATCCGCTGCACCTGGCCCATAATGTCGCGATGGCCGCGCAAGCCCTGAAAAAGGCCTGAACCATACATCGGCTGCAACATCCGCGGGTTGACACCCGCGGTGCATTCCGCTGCCATGTTCCTCCCGAACGAGCCGTATCCTGCCTGCCGCCCTCGCCTCCGGTGGCCGGTGCATCGAACGTGAGCCTCCGTCCCGCCCCGGCGCGATGACCCGACAAGGAGCCCCGTATGCCCCGTATGCTCGCCCGCAAGGATCCGTCCGCCTTCAAGACCCTGCCGCTGCTGGTGGAGGCCTCCCCGGACGGGCTGGTCTACCAGGCCCTCGGCCTGCCGCTGAACTTCCAGCAGATGCTCGTACGCCGCCGCCGCATGGAGGTAGCCGACCCGCAGCGCTTCGTCGCCGAGCTGGCCAACCTGGGGGTCTCGGTGCGCTTGACCCTGAACTGGCAGGGCCGCGACTACTGGGTGCTGGTCCGTCAGCGCCGGCTGGACCGCGGCGATACCGTGCTCAAGCTGATCTCCGGCTACGTACCGGCCCACGAACTGAACCTGCCGCTGCTCACGGCGATCCAGGAAGTCGCCGAGGAATGCCTGGTGGAGACCGCCGGCGGCTGGCTCGGCGGGCGCTTCGGCGACACCTGGCTGCCGACGCCCTACCAGGGTTCGCTGCGCTACCGGGAGAACAGCCACTTCGTCCTCACCCCGCTGTCCGGCGCCGCCCGTCCGGTGCAAGCCGGCAGCCTGCGCTTGCTGGAGCGCCCACGCGCCTACGTACACCTGCCCACGGCCTCGCTGCAACTGGTCTACGACATGCGCCTGGAGCTGCCGCGCGATGCGCGCGAGCCGAGCCTCTACCATGTCGACGAGCGGCTCGAGAGCGGTCCGCTGGTGGCGCGTCTGGACCGTCGGCGCCCCGATCTCTACCTGCTGCCGCTGGACCAAGGGCGCCCCACCGGCGACCTGTTCACCCTGCGCAAGGGCCAGTTGCGCCCTGCGGCCACCCGCGGCCTGTGGTTGGCCGAGAGCTTTGCCGTACAGGACGGCTGGCTGGTGCATGAGGAACGCATCCGTTTCCGCGACTGGCTGGCACTGTGGCCATCCAGCAACGGCGACCAGGCCGGCGGTGGGCGCGACCGCGCCAGCGCCTGAACCGGGCGGGCTTTGCCGCCCTTTCTACTTCAACTGGCTGGAAGACTTGCCGAGCAGGCGGCGAGCGACGATGAGCAGCTGGATCTGCTGGGTGCCCTCGAAGATGTCGAGGATCTTCGAGTCCCGCGCCCACTTCTCCAACAGCTCATCCTCGGCGTAGCCGAGGGCGCCAGCCAGCTCCACGCACTTCAGGGTGATCTCGTTGGCCACCCGTCCAGCCTTGGCCTTGGCGATGGACGCTTCCTTCGAGTTGGGCAGCTTGTTGTCGGCCATCCATGCCGCCTTCAAGGTCAACAGGCGCGCTGCCTCCCACTCCGCCTCCAGGCGATAGAGAGTGGCCTCGGCGTGGCTGACGGTGAGCAGCGGTTTCCTGTAGTCGAACTTGCAGCCAGCCTTCTTCAGCAATTCGCGGGTCCGGTCCAGCGCCGCCTTGGCCACCCCGACGGCCATGCCGGCCACCAGCGGGCGGGTATTGTCGAAGGTCTCCATGACCCCGGCGAAACCCTTCTGCACGTCGACCTCGGCGTTGCCCAGCAGGTTCGCGGCCGGCACCCGGCAATCATTGAAACTGATCGAAGCGGTATCCGAAGCCTTGATCCCGAGCTTCTTCTCCAGGCGCGTCACGGTCATCCCCGGCGTGCCCTTCTCGACCACGAAGGACTTGATCGCCGCCCGCCCCAGGTTGCGGTTCAGGGTGGCCCAGACCACCACGGCATCGGCCCGCTCGCCGGAAGTGACGAAAATCTTCTCGCCGTTCAGTACATAGTGGTCGCCATCCTGGGTCGCGGTGGTGCGAATCGCCGCCGAGTCCGAGCCGCAGCCCGGCTCGGTGATCGCCATCGCCGCCCAGGTGCCGCCGAAGCGCTGCAACTGCTCCTCGTTGGCCACCGCGGCGATCGCCGCGTTGCCCAGCCCCTGGCGCGGCATGGCCAGGAGCAGGCCGACGTCGCCCCAGCACAGTTCCATCACGCCGAGCAATGCCGACAGGTTGCCGCCGTTCTTGATGCCCTCCTCTACCTGCTTGCCGGCGCGCTTGCTCGCCGAGGTCGCGCCGACAGCCTCGGGCGAGCCGCTGTTCATGCCGTCCAGCAAGGCCGCGAGCAGGTCCAGCTCCTTCGGATAGGCGTGTTCGGCCTTGTCGTACTTGCGCGAGATCGGCCGGAAATAGTTTTCCGCGACCTGATGCGCCTGGTTAGCCAGGCTGCGGAATTTCTTCGGGGTTTCCAGGTACATGTCGATTCCTCGTTCACTCGTCGCGGCGGACCGCGCACTCGCTCGGGTTCACAGGTGCAGGCCGCCGGCCATCAGCGCTACCGCGCGCAGGTCGCGGTACCAGCGCTCGGCCGGATGCTCCTTGGTGAAGCCGTGGCCGCCGAGCAGTTGCACGGCGTCGGTGCCGATCTTCATCGCCTTCTCGGCGCACAGCAGACGCGCCAGGTAAGCCTCGCGCTGGAACGGCTGGCCGCGCTCGGCCAGGGCGCAGGCGCGCCAGACCATCAGGCGCATGGCGTCCAGTTCGATGGCGATGTCGGCGACCATGAAGGCGACCCCCTGGCGATGGCTGATCGGCTCGCCGAAGGCCTCGCGCTCGTTGCAGTAGGCGATCACGTAGTCCAGCGCCGCCTGCCCGGTGCCCAGCGCCAGGGCACACCAGGCCAGGGCCGCGTGATCGAGGAAGGCCCGGTAGTCGAAATGCTCGGCGGCCAGGCGGTTGTCCGCCGGCACCTTGACGCTCTTCAGGCGCAACCGGGCGGTGCCGCCGGCCTTCAGTCCCATCGCCGGCTCGGCACGTCGCTCGACGCCCTTGGCGGAGGCTTCCACCAGGAACAGCGCAGGCCCCTCGTCGGTCTTCGCCGCGACGATCAGGCGGCTGGCCTCCAGGCCGCGCAGGACCAGGCATTTCTCTCCGGAAAGCAGGTAGTGACTGCCCTTGCGCCGGGCGCGGGTCGCCAGTTTCTGCGGGTCGAACAGCAGACTCGGCTCGTTGACCGCGATGGCGGTGAGCGGCGCCCCCTCTTCGCTGACGAACGCCGGCAGCCACTGCGCCTGCTGCGAGGGGCTGCCCCAGCGGCGGATGCAGTTGGCCGCCGACAACGGCACCAGCAGGGCCGCCGCCAGCGACAGATCGCCCTTGGCCAGGGCCTCGGCGATAAGGGCAGTGGTCACCGTGGTGCGCTCACCGGCCATGCCGCCGTGCACCTCGCCGACCCCATAGTGGGTCAGGCCCAGCTCCAGCGCCTGGTTGAGCAGTTCCGCCGGCAGGCTGGCCTCGGCATCCGCGTCATGAGCCAGCGGACGCAACACCTCCAGGGCGAAGCCTTCGAGCATGTCCACCAGCATCTGCTGGTCGTCGGAGAACGACAGGTCGAACAACCCGTCCGGATCGGCCTTGCGCGGTCCCTTCGCCTGCTTCGCCGAACGCTCGCTGGCCAGGCGGAAGCCGGTACGGCTGCCGCTGTAGAGCAGTTTCTCGAAGGGTTTGCGAAGATTGAAGCGATCCGGCCAGTCGGCCTGGGCGACACGGTTCAGTACAGCCAGGGCACGGCCCTGTACATCGGTGCTCATGGGCATCTTGCTCCACGCAGGATGGGATGCCCGGATCATGCGCCGCCGCATGGGCAGCGCCTATGACCGTCTCGCCGAAGGGAGTTGTCAGGCCAGCCAGTCATCCGCTAGGGGCGACCGGCCGGGGAAAGGCTCAGCCTTTCTGGCGGATCTTCTCGACGATGGCGGTGGTGGAGCTGTTCTCCACCAGGCCGAGCACCCGTACCTCGCCGCCGTAAGCCTTGACGATCTGCGCGCCGACCACCTGCTCGACGCCGTAATCGCCGCCCTTGACCAGCACGTCCGGACGCACCTGCTCGAGCAGGCGCTCGGGAGTGTCTTCGGCGAAGCTCACCACCCAGTCCACCGCGCCGAGCCCGGCGAGTACCGCCATGCGCCGGTCCACCGAGTTGATCGGCCGGCCAACGCCCTTCAGGCGAGTGACCGAGGCGTCGTCGTTGACCCCGACGATCAGGCGGTCGCCCTGGGCGCGCGCCTGTTCGAGGTAGGTCACGTGGCCGGCGTGAAGGATGTCGAAGCAGCCATTGGTGAAGACGATCTTCTCGCCGTGGGCGCGGGCGTCTTCGATTGCCAGCAGCAGTTGCTCCAGGCCCAGCACGCCACGCTCGGAACCCTGCTCGCGCTGCACCGCGCGACGCAGTTCGGGCGCGCTGATCGCCGCGGTACCCAGCTTGCCGACCACGATGCCGGCGGCCAGGTTGGCCAGGCCCACCGCGGACGGCAGCTCCTCGCCGGCGGCAAGCGCCGCGGCCAGGGTGGAGATGACCGTATCGCCAGCACCGGTGACGTCGAACACTTCCCGCGCCCGCGCCGGCAGGTGCAGGGCCGGCTGGCCATGGCGGAGCAGGGTCATGCCATGCTCGCCGCGGGTCACCAGCAAGGCGCCGAGGTCGAGTTCGCTCATCAGCTCCTGGCCCTTGGCGACCAGTTCGGCTTCGTCGGCGCAACGGCCGACGATGGTCTCGAATTCGGACAGGTTCGGGGTGATCAGGCTGGCGCCGCGATAGATGGCGAAGTCCTTGCCCTTGGGATCGGCCAGTACCGGAATGTTGCGCGCCCGCGCCGCCTGGATCAGCACCTGGTGGTTCTGTAGCGCGCCCTTGCCGTAGTCGGACAGCACCAGCACCTTGACCTTGGCCAGCAGCGACTCGACGTCCACGGCCAGGGCCGCCGCGTCGGTGCGGAACGGTTCCTCGAAGTCGACCCGCAGCAGTTGCTGGTGACGACTCATGACCCGCAGCTTGACGATGGTCGGCTGGCTATCGATGCGCTGGAAGCGCGCGTCCACTCCAGCGGCCTTGAGGCTGTTGGCCAGGCTGTCGGCGGCCTCGTCGCGGCCGGTGACGCCGACCAGCAAGGCCTGTGCGCCCAGCGCGGCGATGTTCAGCGCGACGTTGGCGGCGCCGCCGGGGCGGTCCTCGTGCTGTTCGACGCGGACCACCGGCACCGGGGCCTCCGGCGAAATGCGCGAAGTCGCGCCATGCCAGTAGCGGTCAAGCATCACATCACCGACCACCAACACCGGGGCCTGGTCGAAACGGGGCATGGACAACTTCATGGGAACTCCAAACAACCTCTCGGGGCAGACGCCCAGTTTATCAGCCGACAGGCGCCGGCGCCTGCTCATCCAGTCCCATCGCGTGCAGCCGCGCATAGTGGCCGTTCTGCGCCAGCAGCTCGGCGTGGCTGCCGCGCTCGACGATCTGCCCCTGGTCCATCACCAGGATCAGGTCGGCCTTCTCGATGGTCGACAGGCGGTGGGCGATCACCAGGGTGGTGCGCCCTTTCATCACTTCGTCCAGCGCCGCCTGAATATGCCGCTCCGACTCGGTGTCCAGCGCCGAGGTCGCCTCGTCGAGGATCAGCAGGGGCGCGTCCTTGAGCAGCGCCCGGGCGATCGCCAGACGCTGGCGCTGGCCGCCGGAAAGCAGCACGCCATTCTCGCCGACCTCGGTGTCGAAGCCTTGCGGCAGGTTGTCGATGAATTCCTTGGCGTTGGCAGCCTTCGCCGCCCGCTCGATTTCCTCGCGCGGCGCGCCAGCCAGGTCGCCGTAGGCGATGTTGTTGGCCACGCTGTCGTTGAACAGCGTGACCTGCTGGGTCACCAGGGCGATGTGGCGGCGCAGGTTACGCAGGCGATAATCCTCGACCTCAACGCCATCAAGCATGATCTTGCCGTCATTGTGCTGATAAAAGCGCGGAACCAGGTTGGCCAGGGTCGACTTGCCGCTACCGGAACGGCCGACCAGGGCGATCATCTGCCCGGGTTCGGCGACGAAACTGATGTCATCCAGCACCTGCTTGTCGGTTCCGGGATAACGGAAGCTCAGGTTGCGCACTTCCAGGCGCCCGCTGACCCGCTCCTTCTCGACGCTCCCCTGGTCTTCCTCCGCCGCTTCGTCGAGCTGCTCGAAGATGCTCTCGGCGCCGGCGACGCCGCGCTGGACCGTGGAACTGACCTCGGAAAGCTGGCGGATCGGTTTGGGCAAAAGGCCCGCCGCGGTGATATAGGCCACCAGGTCGCCGGCCGAGGCGTCCCCGCGCAGCCACAGCACGAGGAACATCAGTATCGCCATGGCGACGTAGATCACCAATTGCAGCATCGGCGTGTAGACCGCGCCGGTCTTGGTCATCCGCAACTGCTTGTCGGTATTGCTCTGGCTGGCGTCGTGGAAGCGCTTCTCTTCATAGGCTTCGCCGCCGAAGCTGCGCACCACCCGGTAGCCCTGGATAGTTTCCGAGGCGACGTGGGTGACGTCGCCCATGGCCACCTGGATCTTCTTGCTCTGCTTGCGGAACTTGCGGCTGGCAGTAGTCACCATCACCGCGATGACCGGCAGGATCGCCAGCATCACCAGGGTCAGCTTCCAGTTCATCCACAGCAGGTAGAGGAACAGGAAGACCACGGTCAGGCCCTCACGGATCACCACCTTGATGGCATCCGTGGCTGCTCCGGTGACCATGGTCACGTTGAAGGTGATGCGCGAGATCAGGTGGCCGGAGCTGTGCGTGTCGAAATAGCGGTTCGGCAGCACCAGCAGCTTGTTGAACAGGGCGACCCGCAGGTCATGCACCAGCCCCAGGGAAACCTTGGCCAGGAAGAAGTTGCCGAGGAACGAGCCCAGCCCCTGCCAGGCAGCGATCAGGATGATCAGCAACGGCACCGCGTAGACCAGGTGCAGGTCGCGCAACCAGGGCCACTGCACATTCGGAAACAATGCCGCGTCAGGATTGGAGAGGCCGTCGACGAAATACTTGAGGATGCCCGCCAGCATCGGCTGGGTCGACGCGAAGATCAGGAAACCGACGATGCTGAGTAGGAACATTCCGATGTAGGGCTTCACGTAGCCCAACAGGCGGAAATAGATCTTGAGACTGGAAGGTCCGGGATTCTGAGGACTATCGCTCATGGTTTCTTACATGCTGAAAAGGTCCCGGAGTGTAGCACAGGACCTCCATCACTCTGCCTGGAAGGCGTGTTGGGGTAAGATGGCGGGCCGTTCGTTCAGGAGCTCGCATGCGAGTCATAGACTACCCCTCCTACTTGCAGTTGCGTGACAACGCAGAAGTGCTGGAAGCCGATGGTCATGGGGACAAGGTACTGCGTCTGCGCGACGGGTCCTTCCTCAAGCTGTTTCGCCGCAAGCGCCTGATTTCCTCCGCAGCCCTGTTCCCCTATGCGGAGCGCTTCGCCCGCAATGCCAGCGAACTGGCGCGGCGCGGCATCGTCTGCCCGAAGGTGCTGGACGTACTGCGGATCCCACATATCCAGCGCGACGCGGTGCACTACGAGCCGCTACCGGGGCAGACCCTCCGCCAACTCGACCGCAACGACCCGGAGTGCGGCGATACAGTCCGGACGCAACTGGGCGAGCTGATCGCCGCGCTGCACGCCAAGGGGGTGTACTTCCGCTCGCTGCACCTGGGCAACGTGGTGCGCACGCCGGAAGGCCGGATGGGCCTGATCGACATCGCCGACCTGCGGGTCCAGCGCTCGGCGCTCAGCGCCGCCCAACGCATTCGCAACTTCAAGCACCTGCTGCGCTACGAACAGGATCGAACCTGGTTCCTCGACGACAGCGAGCACCTGGTGCTCAAGGCCTATCTCCGCAGCAGCCAGGTCCACTGGACACTCGAGCAGCTCCTCAAGCAACTGCAACTGGATTGAGCAAGGAATGTTCGCAGCTACCCGACTGACCCGTCTTCGCCACGATACCAGCCGCATCCTCAGCCACTGGATCCTGCCGCTGGGCTGGCTGGCCCTGCTCACCGGAATGTTCTGGGTCGGCGACCGCTCCGACTATCACCGGCTTTTCTACATCCTGCTTGCAGCCCCGACGCTGCTTTTCGTGATTATCCAGCCGCAACTGTTACGTCCACTGACCCGCTCGCCGCTGCTCATCGCCATTCTGGCCTTCAGCGCTTACATGATGCTCAGCCTGCTCTGGTCAACGCCGGAAAACTCGGCGGGTTCGCTGTTCAAACGGCCGCTGTACATCGTTCTACTGCTCTTCTGTGTGGGGATACTGGCGCTACAGGCACCCGAACGCCTACGCAACATTACTTGGCTGGCGGCACTGGGAGCAGTTTTCGCCGCCGCGGTCACGGTGGTCCACTACCACCTCCAGACACATCCTGCATGGATGCGCTTGTCCGGATACGGGGCTCTCTACAACCCACTGCTGAGTGCCCATGTATATGGCGCATTCACTGTGGTCTGGCTGGTTTACTGGATGCAATCACGCCATCTTCTTGCGCCACTGCCGCTGCTGTCCTTGGCGATACTATGCTGCCTGTTGCTGTCGACCGGCTCACGCACCCCATTGATCGCAATCACCGCCTGCCTGGGCTGGCTGTTGATCGCCGGCAATCAGAAAAAGACCCTGATCGTCATAGGGTTGGCAGCGCTGGGCATGATCGTGGCTTATATCTTCAATCCAGAGCTGCTCACCCAGCGTGGCGTCTCCTTCCGCCCGGAAATCTGGAGCGAATCCCTGCGCCAGATCGGCGAGCACCCCTGGCTTGGCCATGGCTACGATCACCCGATGCGGATCAAGCTGGCCAACGGCATGCTGCTGGCCGATCCGCACAACATCGAGTTGGGCGTGCTGTTCGCCGGCGGGATCGTCGGCCTGCTGCTATGGTCTGCGATCTACGCCCTGGCCTTCATCTTCGCCTGGAAGAACCGTCGCGACCCCATGGTGCTGCTGGCGTCTACCTGGCTGGTCTTCGGACTGGCTTCCGGCCTCACGGAAGGCAACGCGTTCATGTCCCGCCCCAAGGAGCACTGGTTTCTGATCTGGATTCCATTGGCCCTGCTGTACGCCCTGTGGGTGCAGAAAAGCGCCCGCGACAAAAACGAAACCGCCTCCTGAGGAGGCGGTCCGGGTTCATCCGAGCTAGGAGAAAAACAACCGCGCAATGCCGCGGAAGGTCTTCTCGTTCCAGTACTTCAGCGGCAAGCCGGAGAGCAGCTCCCGGGCCAGCACCTTGTCCCGGTTCGAGCACTTGAGAAACATCGAATTGCGGAAGCGCATGATCACCTGCTCGTAATCGGGGTGATCGCTGAACTGGCTGTACGTCTTGAATACGTTGTCCACCATGAAACGGGCGTTCTTGTACGTATTGGTGGGATGCTTGCGGTACTGGGCGAGGACCTCGCCAAGAATGTCGATGACGTAGCCAGCCTTGGTCACCGCCAGTTCGATATAGACATCTTCCAGGCGTATGTCCGGATCGAAACCGCCGACCTTCTCCAGGGCTTCCCGCCGGAACATCAAGGTGGGCGCCATCGGGCCCGGCTTGCGGTCCAGGAACAGGTCATCGAAGTCGAGGCGGCGGAAAGGCAGGTCGCGTTTGCGCTGCTCCTTACCCGGCATGACCCGGCCATTGGAGTCGATGATCTCGATATTGCCCGCGCAGATACCTACCTCGGGCTTGTCCCACATGTGTGCCACCTGTTTCTCCAGGCGTTGCGGCAACATGATGTCGTCCGACCCGAAGGGCACGATGAGATTTCCCCGGGCCCTGGCGATCGCCTCGTTGAGCGTTTTCGACAGTCCCTGGTTCTGCTGGACCCTGAGGTCGAAGCCGTACTTCGCCTGGAGCCCGTGCAAAAGCTCGACGCTGCCATCGCTGGAACCATCGTCCACCACCAGCAGTTCCACGTTGCGGTACGTCTGCGCAGCCACGCTGGCGATGCTCGCTTCTATGTACTTTTCATGGTTATAGGAAGCGATGATCACGGAAACCAATGGCTGCGAACCATCATCGACGAGCGTCATAACTACAACCTTACCTGTCCTTCACGTCCCCATTCAAAGCGCCAGACATGCATGAGCGATCCTGCGATCTTCATCGGTCCTACACCTCCCCCCAGCCCGGAAAAACAAGCTGAACAATAGCAAACACGCCTGAAGCCCCAGCTCTTTTCGGCTGCTACTCTCAGGTAAAGATACGTCGCCAGGTCTTCTCCAGCCATCCGGGACGCTCCGGCTCGCGCAACGCGGGCCGCATGGCCTCGACGATACTCTGACCGACAGCGGCGAAGCTGAATCGTTCGATGGCCAGCGCCTGGCCGCTTCGCGCGATCCGCTCGGCGAGGGCCGTGTCGAGGCGCAGGATCGCGAGCTTTTCCTGGATGTCCGCCACCGAGCGATACAGCACGATATTCTCCATGTCCCGGAAACCCAAGGCCTCGTTTTCCCGCTCGCCCTGGTCGTAGGCCAGCAGTACGCAACCGCAGGCCATCGCCTCGAAATTCTTGATCATGTATTCGCCCATGCCGACATCCGCGCTGACGAAGAAACGGATGCGGTTGAGCGTGCGCAGGTACTCCTCGCCGGACTTGGTCTTGGTCACCAGCAGGTTCTCCACTCCGCCCAACTCGTCGAGCAGCGCCTTGCGTCCACTGTAGGCCACGCTGCCGGTACTGCCGACGAAGCCCAGCTCGATATCGCGCGCCAGGCCCAGGTCATGCAACAGGGTCTGGTCGTAGCCCTTGGGCACGAATACCGCGTCGAATCCCTCCTGGCGCAGGCGTTCGCTGACCGTATGGCCCGAACTGATCACCCGTGCCCAGGGCAGGCGCCGGTAATGGGCGCTGAACTTGCCGGTGTACTTGCAGGGAATGTAGTTCTGGTAGGCATCGTGCTCGAGGATCACCAGGTTGGGCACGCTGCGGATGAAGCGGACCTGGCGCATTTCCTTCTTGAAGCGGAGGAAGAACAGGATGCGGTCGTAGCGCGAGACATCCACGTGCTTGCGGAAGTAGCCGCGCAGGTCGGCCTGCTCCTCGCTGCTCAGCCAGCGGGTATCGCACTCGCAATGGGCGGCGATGCCGTCGTACAGGCGATCCAGGATCGCTCGCTGCTCTTTCTGGACCAGAAACAGAACTTTCATCAGACCTTCATCCTCGCGGCTGCTCCGAAGCAGCATGGCGGCTCGAACCTTGCCGAACGCTCGACCCAAGCATCACGCCTCCCCATCCAGCGACTCCACCCAGAACAACTCGTGCCGACGCACCGCCTTGCGCATGAACTCGTCCTCGCCGTATGCCGGCCAGCGACGACCGGCGAGCCAGCCCTGCAGACGGCGGCGCAGACGGCGCTTGAACGGCGGCCTGGGTTGCAGGTCGTGCATCATGCCCAAGGCCATGGCCTTGTCCACCTGGCGCGTGCGCTCCAGCGCCAGCGTCCATGGCAGCAACGGCGAGCATTCTTCGGTCAACGGCGGCAGGCTGACCCCCATGTGCGCATCGCCCATCGGCCAGCGATCGTTGTCGTGCAGGTGATTGGCATAGTGCAACAATGCCTGCGGCTGCCAGTCCAGACCCTGGAGCGCCTCGCGCACGGCCTCCTGGGCGCGGACATGGTCCGGGTGCGGATCGAAATGCGGATGAGGCAGGACGATGACCTCGGGACGTGCCAGCAGGATCAGCTCGCGGAGATCGGCCAGCAGATTGTTCCAGGTCGACAGGCCGTCGGTATCGCTGGCCAGGCGCAGACGGTTGAACTGGCGGAACGGACGGATATCGGCGAGATCGGCCTCACGGGACGGTACCACCTCGCCCGGGTTCGCCTGCATGGCAGGCAATTGCAGGCAGAAATAACCCAGTTGCACGCAGCGCTCGGCCGGCACCCCACCCCACGCCGGCACGGCCTGGCTATCCCAGGCGCGCAGGCGGCCCTTCAGGCGCGCCGCAGCTATTCCGTCGAGGCCCATGCGGCGGTAATGCTCGGTTTCGATCTCGCCGGCGGTCAGGGTCACGATCCAGGCCTCGCGTGCCTGGCTGTAGAGGCCGAAGGCGGCCAGCTCGGCGTCGTCGGCATGCGGAGCGATGACCATCACCCGCCGCTCACGGTAATCGGGATGGCGCGCACGCCACAGGGTCGGTTCGCCGACCAACCGGCAATGCCGGCCGCGCAGGCGAATCCGGCCCTCGCCCAGCGGCCCGGCCAGTCCCGTCAGGTTCAGGTAGCGCAAGCCGTTCACCCCACGTTCGAAAGCCTGGGCATCGGCCTCCGCGCCACCTTCCAGCAGTACCGAGGGTTCGAGGAAACGCCCCAGCCAGCCAGCGCGCACGCCGATGCCAAGCACCAGCGTATCGCCTTCGCGCAGCTCGCCGTCGACTCGCAGACGGCCATCCGCCAGGCGTACCGGCAGCGACTCGACCCCTTCCGCGAAACGGTAGCGGTAGTCCTCGCCCGGCGAATAGAACAGGTGATCGGCGAACCAGGCTTCGTGGGCGACCCACAGGGCCACGAGGAGGATCGGCAACAACCAGGGACTGACCAGCAGACCGACGGCCAGCAATGCCAGCAGCGCAACCAGTAGGCCGATCCGCTTGTTGCGTCGATGACGCTTGAGCAACTGCTGCTTGCGTGCGCTCATGCTTCAGACCTGGAAGACCGGAGAAGGATGGCACCAGCGATCCTTGTATTCGCGGTCGGCGCGACCGAACGAATAGCGCAGGGGTTTGCCCAGCGCTCGCGCATCCTCCCAGGCGGCCTGGGTGTTCAGGTAACTGAGCACGCTGCCAGGGCTGAACTCGCGGGTCTGCGGATCGACGCCGCCGTTGATGTACTCGACGCTGAGCCAGCCCGGCGCTTCGGCGCGATACAGTACCTGGACCGCGATGGGCTGGTCGTTGAGCAGCAGGACCGAGCCGCGCAGCAATTCGCGCAGCCGCTCGAAGACCTCGGCCATGCGCTCCGCGCCGGTGGCCGGGAAACCCCAGCGACGCTGGAACAGTTCAAGATAGATGGCGGCGAACTCGGCCGGGGCGAAGCTGTCTGCCTGGCGCACCTGGCCACCGGCCTCCTCCACCAGGCGCACTTCGCGCCGCTGGTTGTAGCGGAACTTCTTGGAGAAATCCTCGGGGGCGCGAGCGAAAGCCAGTTGCTCGGCCTGCGGGCGCAGCGTGACGATGTTCCGCTCATGCAGCACCGACAGGTAGCGTCCCCCATGGCGGAGGGCGATGCGGGCATCGCCGGCCACCGGCAGGATCAGTTCGGCGTTGCCCAGGTCGTACAGGCCCTTCTTGCCGCGCCGCTTGAGCACGTCCTTGGACAACGCCAGGTGGCGGCCCCAGGTCGGGATCGCCGCAACCAGTTCGCCAGCGCTCTCCCAACCCAGGTAACGCACCGGGATTCCAGCCATTTCGGCGAGCTGCTCGACCACCAGCGGGTGGGTCGCGACGCTGCCGCCGAAACGCTGCCAGGCCTGGGCGTAGGTCGGCGCGTCCACTTCGCGCCAACCGCGTTCGCGGAAGGCGCGCAACCTGTTCAGCATGCAGACTCCGAAGCGAAGCCGGCAATCGTCGGCAGGCGCCAGAATTCGCGACGCACCGCAGCGTCGGAGAAGCGTGTCTCCAGGCGCTCGAGCATGAGCCGCGCACAGGCCTCGCGCTGGCGGCGGTCGAGCGCCGCCAGGTGGGTCAGACCCTCGGCCAGGGCCGTCTCGTCGCCCAGCGGGAAGAGGATGCCGATCCCCTCCACCACTTCGCGGGCGCCGCCACAGGCGGTGGCGATCAGCGGTACGCCGGCGACCATGGCCTCCAGCAGGACCATGCCGAACGGCTCGTGGTCGGAACTCAGGGCGAAGGCGTCGAACGCCTTGAAGTAGCGCCGTGCCTCTTCGACCTGGCCGAGGAACAGCACGCGCTCGCCGATGCCCAGTTCGCAGGCCAGGTCCTTGAGCTGCTCTTCCAGGCGGCCGCTGCCGAGGATCGCCAGCAGGCTGTTCTGTGGCAGGCGCGGCAGCGCGGCGGCGAAGCCGCGCAGCAGGGTAGCCTGGTCCTTGTCCGGATGCAGGCGGCCAACGTTGCCGACCACCCAGGCCTCGTCGGGCAGGCGCAGTTGCCGGCGCGCACTCAGGCGCTCGACCTGCTCGGCCTGCAGCGCAGCGACGTCGATGCGGTTGTAGAGCGTCTCGATCCGCTCCGCCGGCCACTTCGGCAGGCAACGGCGGATATCGTCGCGCACCGCGTCGGACACCGCCAGCAGGCTCAGGCGCTTGCTCATCAGGCCGGCGAAGACCTTGCGCGACAACCGCTGGTAATCGCCGAAGGCGTGGTGCACGCCAACGATCGGCAGACGAGTGGCCAGGCTGGCGATCCAGATCGGCTTGAAGCGGTGCGCGATGCAGAAGCGGAAGTCGCGCGAACGGGCGATCTCGCGCAAGTCGCGGATCGCCTTCAGCTTGAGGCCACGGATGTCCCTGGAGCCGTACTCGAGGAACAGTACCTCGTCGGAGGCGCAACGCGCCGCCACCTCAGGATCGGAACGCCCGGTGAGGAACACCGTGGTGACCTTGTACGGGGTTCCGGCGAACAGGCTGGCGTACTGACGGGCACAGTCGAGGAAAGGCCCGTCGTAGCCGTGACAGAACTGCAGGACGCGAGGTTCAGCCGACCGAGTCATACCAGTCCACGCCCTCCTTCACGACCAGGATGTCCTCCATGATCAGGTACTGCAGATCGGAGCCGAAGAACATGTTCAGGGCGTCGGTCGGCGAGCAGATCATCGGTTCGCCACGACGATTGAGCGAAGTGTTCAGGGCCACGCCGTTGCCGGTGAGGTTCTCCAGTTCCTTCATCAGGTCGTAGTAGCGCGGGTTGTACTCGCGCTTCAGCACCTGGGCGCGGGAGGTGCCGTCCTCGTGCACCACTTCCGGCACTCGCTCCTTCCACTCTTCGTTGACTTCGAAGGTGAAGGTCATGAACGGGGCCGGGTGGTCGATCTTGAACATCTGCGGGCCGACGGTATCCAGCATCGACGGGCAGAAGGGTCGCCAGCGCTCGCGGAACTTGATCTGCGCATTGATCCGGTCGGCCACGCCCGGCACGCTCGGGCAGCCGAGAATGGAGCGGCCACCGAGGGCACGCGGACCGAACTCCATGCGTCCCTGGAACCAGGCCACCGGGTTGCCGTCGGCAAGGATCCTGCCGATACGCCGGCTGCGGTTGTCGATCTTCTGCCACTGCGGCCTGGCCTCGTGACGGGCGCAGGCGGCGATGACGTCCTCGTTGGAATACTCCGGGCCGAGGTAGACGTGCTCCATCTTCTCCACCGGCACGCCGCGCTGGTGCGACACGTAGGCCGCCGCGCCGACCGCGGTGCCGGCATCGCTGGCCGCCGGCTGGACGAACAGCTCCTTCACTTCGGGGCGCGAGATGATCTTCTGGTTGAGCTTGACGTTCAGCGCGCAGCCGCCGGCGAAAGCGACCTTGCCGGTCTCGCGGATGATATCGCCGAGGTAGTAGTCCATCATCTCCAGCGCGAGCTTCTCGAACAGCGCCTGGATGCTCGCGGCGTAATGGATGTAGGGATCGTCGGCGATATCGCCTTCGCGCTTGGGCCCCAGCCACTCGATCAGCTTGGGCGAGAAGTAGTAGCCCTTGCCTTTCTCCTTGTAGCGGCGGAAGCCGATGACGTTGGCATAGTCGGTGTTGATCACCAGTTCGCCGTTCTCGAACTTGGCGAGACGGGAGAAATCGTACTTGCTGGCGTCACCGTAGGGCGCCATGCCCATGACCTTGAACTCGCCGTCGAGCATGTCGAAGCCGAGGTACTCGGTGATCGCGCCGTACAGGCCGCCCAGCGAATCCGGATCGTAGAACTCCTTGATCTTGTGGATCCGACCGTTCTCGCCCCAGCCGAAGAAAGTGGTGGCGTACTCGCCCTTGCCGTCGATGCCGAGGATCGCGGTCTTTTCCTTGAACCCCGAGCAATGGTAGGCGCTGGAGGCATGGGCAAGGTGGTGCTCGACCGGCTGGATCTTGATTTTCTTCAGGTCGAAGCCGAGTTGCTGCAGGCACCACTCGATGCGCTTGTAGTAACGCTTGTAGCGGCGGTTGCCGAGCAGGATCGCATCCAGCGCGCGATCCGGCGCGTAGGCGTAGCGCTTGGCGTAGTGCCAGCGGGCCTTTTCCATGATGCTGATGGGAGCGAAGGGAATCGCCACCACGTCGACATCGGCCGGCTCGATCCCTGCCTGCTCCAGGCAGAACTTCGCCGATTCGTAGGGCATGCGGTTCTTCGCGTGCTTGTCACGCACGAAGCGCTCTTCCTCGACGGCCGCGACCAGCTTGCCGTCGATGTACAGGGCGGCGGACGGGTCATGGCTTACGGCGCCAGACAGGCCTAGGACGGTCAATGCCACGGTAGAACCTCTTCAAAGCAGCTCGCGGTTGCGGAGTGGGACCGACAACCGCGGCTTTCGTTTAACTCGTCGACCGCCGCAGGCGGTGGTCGTCGCTTGTCGTTCAAGCCCCGGCGGCGTCGCCGAGGCGGGGAATCCGTTGCTCCAGCAGCCGGTAGAGGCCGCTGTCCTGCGGCCAGTTGCGCAGGAAGCGCGCGCGGTCGCGGGCGTAGGCGCGGGCAAAGGACGCCTGGCTGTGATGCTTGCGCATCGCGTCCAGGTCGATCAGCGCCCATTCGCCGCCTTGTTCATGGGCCTGCCAGAACAGGTTGTGTCCCTTCAGGTCGCCGTGGCTGATGCGTTCGCGGATCAGCGTCGAAAACAGCCGATCCAGTGCCGCCAACTCGGCTTCCGGTGGCGAAACGGCGCCATCGGGCATGTCCAGGCAAGGCTTAAAACGAGCGATTATATCCTGACCGCCGAGATAATCGGTAATCAGGTAGGCGCGCCCGCGCAGCCAGCACCAGCGCCGCTCCAGCATCGCCAGCGGACGGGCGGTGGCGATGCCGAGGAATTCCAGGCGGTTGCCTTCGCGCCAGGAGGCCCAGGCCCGGCTCGGCCGCCAGAAGCGCTTCAGCCAATGGACCCAGCCCTTGATGTTGTAGCGCTTGATGATCAGCGTGCGGCCGTTCGCTTCGACCCGGGCGACGGTGGCCGCGCCGCCGTCCTTGTAGACGTGGCCGGCGGCGATCAGGCGGTCCGCGTCCGCCAGCAGGGGCGCCATCGTCTCGGCCTCGCTGCGGCGGGCGGCGAACAGGCGGAACGGACCGCGCACGACGCTGAACAGGCTACAGTCGCGACCGACCTTCCTCAGCAGGTCGCGTACCCGCCAGCGGCGAACCTTGGCGATTTCCTTCTGCAAGGCTTCCAGCGGCAGCGCATGCTCGCCGTTGGCCAGCAGGTAGTGCACCAGCAACTCCTCCAGGAAAGGATCGAGGAGCGCCGGCAACTGGGCGAAGAACACCCCGAGGTTTTCCAGCACTTTCTGTCGCGACAGCGGCTGGCCGGGAGTTTCCGCACGCACGCCGCCACCGTCGATGAGATACAGGCGGCCGGCGTGGCGCAACAGGTTGTCCAGATGCAAGTCGTCCTGCCAGAGGCCCTTTGCATGCAGCTCGCCAATGGCCGCCAGGGCTTCGCCGAGCACCGCTTGCTGGGCATCGCCCAGCGGCGCCTGAGCCTCCACCGCACGCCAGGCGTCACCGAGGCTCTGCGCCGCGTCGAGGTAGTCGAACAGCAGCCAGCCGCCCTCGCCCTCCTGCAGCCCGTCGGCCAGCAGCGCCGGGGTGGTCAGCCCCTGGGCCGCGAGCAGACGCGCCCCTTCCAGTTCGCGCTGGAAATGCCGTGCGGCCTTGCCGCCCACCAGCAGCTTGGCCAGCACCTTGCGCCCACGCCATTCGCCGGCACCGACGTAGCGCTGCCCGGGCAGCACCCGCAGCAGACTGTCCAGGCGCAGTTCGGCAGCGCCGGCGCCATCCGCCAGGGTCACCCGCAATGGCAGTTGCGGGTGGCGCCCGGCGGCTTGCAGTTCGGCCAGTCTCATCGGCGCGACTCCTTGCGCCGACGGCGCTGGTCGAGAAGGCGATACCACTGCTCGACCTCGGCCGAGTCGAGGGGTTCGTCGACATAGGCAGAGATGAATTCGTGCACGTCCGCTTCGCTCCAGTCCGGGGCACGGCGCAGCATCGGCTCCAGGTCCTTGACCTGGTCGCGGCGGCCGAACCAGATCGGGCGGGTCTTCTCCAGGTCGATCAGGCAGGCCTCGAAGACACCATCGGCCCCCTCGCGGAGGAATACATGCTTGGGATAGAAGCAACCATGCATCTGTCCGGCCGCGTGCAGCTGGCGCGCCAGCCTGCCAACCGCCCGGAGAATCGCCCGGCGCCGCTCTTCGGCCAGGTCGTGCCAGGACGCCAGCCAGGTGTCCAGGTCCTGCCAACCGTCCAGGGCACGGGTCAGGAGGATCGCCTGGCGCTCTCCGCCGACCGCCTGCTGGGCGAAGAACGCCGCCTGCAGGGCGGGAATGCCCAGCGCCCGGTAGCGCTCGATGTTGCGGAACTCGCGGGCGAAGGTCGGCTCGCCCAGCGGATGGCGCAGGCTGCGGGTCAGGTGGTTGCTCTGGCGCTTCAGGTAGTAGGCGGAGTCGCCCAGGTCGAGGCGGTAGACGCTGCTCCAGCCACCCCGTTCGGTATTCGGTTCGTCCACAGCGTCCAGCTGCAAGGCCCACAGGGCGTCGAAGCTGTCCAGACGGTTGCGCTGGAGCAGGTCGTGGTCCTGCGCGGCGATGAAAACGCTCATTCGCGCCCCTCGAAGAAAGCCACCACCTGGCGAATACGCTTCTTGTCGGATTCGTTCAGGTGCCGGCGACGGCGATATTGCAGGTAGAAGCGCAGGCGCTGGGTGCGCGACAGGTGGTACTTGGCCACCTTGTCCAGGCAGGCCAGGTCCTTGGTGATCCGGTAGCGCAGCATGAAGCTCCACCAGAACGCGCCGTTCGGGCAGTCGATGAAATACACCAGCGGCTGGCCGTCCACCAGCAGGTTGCGCCACTTCAGGTCGTTGTGGGTGAAATGCTGGTCGTGCATCAGGCGCGTAGCCTTGGCGATCTGCCGGCTGACGCCGTCCACCCAGCGCGGGTCCTTCAGGCGCGGATCCCGGTTGCAGGCGAGCACCGACAAGTCCTCGGTGCCCGGCAGCTCGCGGGTGATCATGGCGCCGCGCTGGAAGGCGCCGGCCTTGCGCTCCAGCCCCCAGGCGACCACTTCGGCGGTGGGAATGCCCCACTTCTCGAAGCGCTTGAGGTTCTGCCACTCAGCCTTGATCCGCGGTCGCGCCAGGTAGCGGCGCAGGCCCTTGCCGGCGCTGCGGTAGCGCTTGACGTAGTAACGCACGCCGTCGCGCTCGATGCGGATGACTTCGGACAACGGGTCGCGGGTCAGCCGTTCGCCCTCCAGGGCGAACACGCTATCGAGGCTACCGAAATCGGCGGCCAGGTGACGGTAATCGGGTTCGAGGGTCCACCCCGCCATCAGAGCAGGTCTCCGTAACGCTGCTTGCGTTCGTAGAGTTTTTCCGCCTTGCGTTCCATCCAGGCCAGCAGGCCGGCCTCGTCGCGCAGTATCTCGCGCAACGGCCGGCGGAAATAGGTGCGCAGGAAGCGTAGCTTGTCGCGACGCGTCAGTCCGATGTCCAGCGCAGAGAAATACAATGCCGCCAGATCCTTGTTACGCCAGCGTTTCGGCGTGGCGTCGCGGGTCTGGGCACGGTGCAGGTCGATCACCGAGAGGCGGAAATCGTCCGCGCTCACCGGCTTGTCGGTGTGCAACAGGAAATGACAGATGTAGCAGTCGCGATGGTTGACTCCGGCACGGTGCATGTCGCCGACCATCCGCGCCACCGCCTCGACCAGCGCGCGCTTGAGCCGCGGCGGTGGAGGACGTTCGCGCCAGTCCTGGGAGAACACCTCGAGGTCCACGGTCGGCGCCAGTTCCTCGGTGACGATGAAGGAATGCTGCCGCGCCGGATCGCTGCCGCGCTCGCCGTAGGCGACCGCGGTCATGGTCGCTACGCCGGCCTCGTGCAGGCGCCGGATGGCCTGCCACTCCTGGCGCGCGCCGAGCACCGGGAGCTTGGCGGTGAGCAGGTTCTTGGCGATCTCGCCCCAGCCGATGCCACGGTGGATCTTGACGAAGTAGCCGCGCCCGTCGACCTCGGTGCGCAGGGTGCGGCGCCCCTCCAGTTCGCGGTAGACCTTGCCTTGCAGCGCCTCCACCGCCTCGAACGGGTCGCGCCCGCTCCACAGGCGCTTGAACGGCTCTTCCAGCACCAGCCTCATGAGGCCTCCCCGAGGATCAGGTCGGCGGCGCGCTGCGGCATGCTGTAGAGGTCGGCGTGATCGGCGTAGGCCAGGCCATTGCGCGACCAGGCGGCGCGCGCCGGAGCGTCCTCCAGCATTTCCGCGAGCAGGCGGTTGAGACTGTCCTGCTCGAACGGACTCGGCAGCACCCGCCCGGCGTCGGCCTCGGCGATGTAGTGGGCATAGCCGCAGACATCGGTCACCAACACCGGCAGGCCGGAGACCAGCGCCTCCAGCAGCACCGTACCGGTGTTCTCGTTGTAGGCCGGGTGGATCAGCAGGTCGGCGCCGAGCAGGAAGCGCGGGATATCGCTGCGACCCTTGAGGATCTGTACCTGGTCGTTGAGACCGAGGGCGGCGATCTGTAGCAGGAACGGCTTGGGATCGTCCTGGCCGATGGCGATCAGCCGGGTACGCCTGCGCAACGCCTTGGGCAGCGCGGCCAGCGCCTTCAGGCTGCGATCCAGGCCCTTGGTCTTGAAGCCGGAGCCAATCTGCACCAGCAGCAGGTCGTCCTCCTCCAGGCCGAACTCGCGGCGGAATTCCGCACGCACGTCCGCGGCGTTGGCCGGCGCCCGGCGATCCTGGCTGATCCCCGGCGGCAGCAGATGGAAACGCTCGGCCTGGGTGCCGTAGTGCTTGACGAAGAGCGGCTGCTGCACCTCGGAGATCATCAGGATCTCGGTCTTCGAGGCCGGGTCGAACACTGCCCGTTCGTAGCCGGCGAAGTGGCGGTAGCGGCCCCACTGGCGGTACAGCGGGTTGCGCAAGGTCTGGGCCTTTTCCTCGAAACAGGCGTCGGCGGCGTAGTAGACATCCAGTCCGGGCATCTTGTTGAAGCCGATCACCCGCTGCACCGGGCGCCTGGCCAGGTCGGCGCGGACCCACGCGGTGAACTTCTCGTTGCGCCGGTGGTTGAAGATCGAGCGCACCGGGGCCACCAGCACTTCGAAGCCGTCCGGCACGTCGCCCTCCCAGATCAGCGTATAGACGCGGATGTCGTGCCCGCGCCGCTGGCATTCCAGGGCGATGCGCATGAAGTCACGCTGCAAGCCGCCGAAGGGGAAGTATTTGTAGAGGATGAACGCCAGGGTCATCAGAGGGTCTCCGGGGCCAGCAGCATGGCCTCCAGCTGGGTGGCCACGCGCTGGGGATTCAGCCGGGTGAAGCACAGCGGCTGCTCACGCTTGAGATCGAACAGTTTGCGGTCCTCTTCGGTCGGCTGGTAGGTACAGGTCTTCTTCAGGCACGGCGCACAGGGGAAGTCGCTGCCCAGGTGGACCTGGGAGCGCCCGTAGGCGCCGGTGAAGCCAGGATTGGTCGGGCCGAACAGCGACAGCGTCGGCACGTCCAGTGCCGCCGCCAGGTGACCGAGGCCGGTATCCACCGCCACGCAGGCGCGCGCGCCGGCAAGCACCTTGGCCATGCCGGCCAGGGATAATCTGGGGAGTACCGCGGCATTTTCCAACCCCGCCGCCAGGCGCCCGGCCCGCTCCCGCTCGGCGGCGCTGCCCCAGGGCAGGCGCACCGACCAGCCGCGCTCGCACATGCGCTCGGCCAGTTCGCGCCAGTAGGCTTCCGGCCAATGCTTGGTGACCCAGGTAGTACCGTGCAGGAACACCAGGTACGGCGCTCCAGGGTCGGCGTCGGCCAACTGCTCGCGGTCCAGGCCATAGTCACCGACCGACTCGGGCAACGGGTAGTCCAGCGCCTGGGCGAACAACTGGCGCGTACGCTCCACCGCATGCTGTCCCCAGGCGACCGGATAGGCACGGCGATAGAAGCGGCTGGCGAGCGGCTCGCGCGCCGAATCGCGATCGAGACCGGCGACCGGCGTCTTGCCCACGTAGCGGGTCAGCCAGGCACTCTTCAGCAGCCCCTGGGCGTCGATCACCAGGTCATAGTCGACTTCCTTCAGGCGCTGTTTGAAGCGCCGCCATTCGCCGTTGCGCAGGGTCTGCCAGAGATTCTTGCGCCAGCGCCGGATCGCCACCGGGATCACCCGCGCCACCGCCGGATGCCAGGCGGGAATCTCGGCGAAACCTTCCTCCACCACCCAGTCGAACTGGATGCCGGGAATCGCCCGGGCGGCGTCGGTAAGCGCCGGCAGGGTGTGGATCACGTCGCCGAGGGACGAGGTCTTGACCAGCAGTACCCTCATCCGGCGACCTCGGCAGGGTCGCCGACCAGCCGCTCCAGGGCTTGCAATACCAGACCAGGCGGCAGCTCGCGGAGGCAATTGTAGTGGCCGAAGCGACAGGTGCGCTCGAAGCACGGGCTGCACTCGAGACCGAGGCGGACGATCTCCACCCGGTCCGCCAGCGGCGGGGTGAACTGCGGCGAGGTGGAGCCATAGACGCCCACCAGCGGGCGATCCAGCGCGGCCGCCACGTGCATCAGGCCGGAATCGTTGGACACCACCGCGCCAGCGCAGGACATCAGGTCGATGGCCTCGGCCAGCGAAGTCTCCCCGGCAAGATTGAAGGACTCCTCGCGCAACCCCGGAATCAGGCGCTGGCGAATCTCCTCTCCACCGGGATGGTCGTTCTTCGAGCCGAACAGCCAGACCTGCCAGCCGGCACGGATCTTCGCCTCGGCAACCGCGGCGTAGTGTTCCGCCGGCCAGCGCTTGGCCTCGCCGAACTCGGCGCCGGGACAGAGCGCCAGCACCGGGCGGTCCAGGCTCAGGGCGAACTTGTCGAGCGCCGCCTGGCGGCTGCCGTCGTCGATCCGCAGGCGCGGCTGCGGATAGGGCTTCGGCAACTCCACGCCCGGCTCGAAGGCCAGGGCCATGAAGCGTTCGATCATCAGCGGATAGCGCTGCTTGTCGAGCTTGCGGATGTCATTGAGCAGCCCGTAGCGCATCTCGCCGCGCCAGCCGGTGCGCTTCGGTATTCCGGCGAACCAGGGCACCAGCGCCGACTTCAGCGAGTTGGGCAGCAGGATCGCCTGCTCGTACTGACCGCGCAGGCCGCGTCCGATCCGGCGCCGGGTGGCGACGTCCATCACCCCGTGGCCGAGCGGGAAGCTCAGGGCCTGGCGCACCTCGGGCATGCGCTCGAGGATCGGTCGGCTCCACTCGGGCGCCAGCACGTCGATCACGCACTCGGGATGCCGCTGGCGCAGACACTGGAACAGGGTCTGCGCCATCACCATATCCCCCACCCAGGAGGGACCTACGATCAGAATTCTCATTCAGGCTCCGGAAATGATCAGGGAGGCTTTCGCCTCCCTGTCACACCCTTCTTCGGTGCTTACTTGACCAGGGTACGCCACTCGGCGTGGGCCTCGGTCTTGCCGCTGACCAGGTCGAAATAGGCTTTCTGCAGCTTTTCGGTGACCGGGCCACGGCGGCCGGCGCCGATCTTGCGACCGTCCACTTCGCGGATCGGCGTGACTTCCGCGGCAGTGCCGGTGAAGAAGGCCTCGTCGGCGATGTACACCTCGTCGCGGGTGATGCGCTTCTCGACCAGTTTAAAACCGTGTTCGGCGGCCAGGGTCAGGATAGTGTTACGAGTGATGCCGTTCAGGCAGGCGGTGACTTCCGGGGTGTAGATCACGCCATCCTTGATGATGAAGATGTTCTCGCCGGAGCCTTCGGCCACATAGCCTTCCGGATCGAGCATCATGGCCTCGTCGGCGCCGCCGGAGATCGCTTCCTGGAGGGCCAGCATCGAGTTGATGTAGGCGCCGTTGGACTTGGCGCGGGTCATCGAGATGTTGACGTGGTGGCGGGTGAAGGAACTGGTGCGCACCTTGATGCCTTGCTGCAGGGCTTCCTCGCCCATGTAGGCGCCCCAGCTCCAGGCGGCGATGATCACATGGACCTTCAGGCCGCTGGCGCGCAGGCCCATGCCTTCGCTTCCGTAGAACACCATCGGGCGGATATAGGCGCTTTCCAGGTTGTTCTCGCGCACGGCGGCGCGGGTCGCCTCGTTGATCTCGTCGCGGCTGTACGGGATCTGCATGTTCATGATGTGCGCGGAGTCGAACAGCCGGTCAGTGTGCGCCTGCAGGCGGAAGATCGCCGTGCCCTGCGGGGTGTCGTAGGCGCGCACGCCCTCGAACACGCCCATTCCATAGTGCAGGGTATGGGTCAGCACGTGCGTGGTCGCGTCGCGCCACTGCACCAGTTCACCGTCATACCAGATCACGCCATCACGATCGGCCATCGACATAGTTGCCAGCTCCTTCAGATATTCGTTACGTACTTGCGTTACGTGCCTGAGTGGATCAGCCGAGCCGCAGCTCGCGCCAGATCCTGATCACTTCTCGCCGCTCCGTCTGGAAGTGCTCGCCGCTCACGACCCCGGCCTCCTTCTGTAGTGCCAGGCGGTGTGCGGCTGCGCGATAGGCCTTGTAGGCCTCCTGCAGGAGACGGACGTCCTCGCTGGCGATCAGGCCAGCCCGTTCCAGTCCTTCCAGAATGCGGATGTTATCGGTGAATTCGAGCAGCGCCGGGTGTTCTCCGGACCAAGCTAGAACCGCATATTGCACCATAAATTCGATATCGACGATACCACCGGCATCGTGCTTGAGATCGAAGGCTGCCGTGGCCTCGAAGGCATTCGAGGCGGTGCCGGCGGCGGTCGCGCGGGTTCCCAGGTTGTCGCGCATCTTGGCGCGCATTTCGCTGACTTCGGTGCGCAACGCGTCGAGATCGCGCGGCCTCGCCAGCACCTCGGCACGTACCGCCTCGAAGCTCGCCTGCACCCGCCGGCAACCGGCCAGCACCCGGGCGCGGACCAACGCCTGGTGCTCCCAGGTCCAGGCCTCCTGCTCCTGGTAGCGCTGGAAGGCGCCCAGCGAACTCACCAGCAGGCCGGCCGCGCCGCTCGGACGCAGGCGCATGTCGACCTCGTAGAGGGTGCCGGATGGCGTCTGCGCGGTGAGGAAATGGATGATCTTCTGCCCCAGGCGGGTAAAGAACTGCGCGCCATCGATGGATTTGCCGCCATCGGTCTCGCAGTGGGGGTCGCCGTCATGGATGAACACCAGGTCGAGGTCCGAGCCATGACCGAACTCCAGCCCGCCGACCTTGCCGTAGCCGACGATGACGAAGTCCGGATCGCACGGCGTGCCGTCGGCGCGCAACGGCCGGCCGTGACGCTGCACCAACTGCCGCCAGGCCAGTTCGAGGACCTCGACGAGGATCGCCTCGGCCAGCCAGGTCAGGTAGTCGCTGACCTTCATCAACGGCAGCGTGCCGGCGATCTCCGAGGCCGCCACCCGCAGCCCGTGGGCCAGCTTGAAGTGACGAAGGGTCTCCATCTGCTGCTCGAGGTCGTCCTCGGGAATCCGCATCAGCCGTTCGCGCAGCTCGGCGGCCAGCTCGGCGGCCTGTGGAGGACGGAACAGGCGCCCCTCGTTGAGCAGTTCGTCGAGCAGGATCGGGAACCGCGCGATCTGCTCGGCAACCATCGGGCTGGCCGCGCAGAGGGTCAGCAGGCGCTCCAGTGCGCCGGGGTTCTCGGTCAGCAACACCAGGTAGGCGGAACGCCGCGCCACCGCTTCCACCAGCGGCAGAACCCGCTCCAGCACCAGGTCCGGCTGGGGGTTTTCCACGGTCATCGCCAGCAGGCGCGGAACGAAGGCATCCAGGCGTTCCCGGCCGAGACGCTGCATCGCTCGTACCTGGGGACCGTGGCGCAGATCGCTGAGACGCTTCCAGGCCGCCTCGGCATCGACGAAGCCGGCGTCGGCCAGTTGCCGACTGGCCGACTCCTCGTCCAGCGCCTCCTCCCACAGCGGGATCCACTCGGCGCCGACGCTGCCGCAGGCCGCCTCGCCGCTTTCGTCCTCGTCCGGGTCGGCGATCACCTGGCGGAAGTGCCAGTCGATGCGCGCCCGCCAGTGGCTCAGGCGCTCGTGGAATGCGGCCCAACTGGCGAAGCCCATGATGAAGGCCACGCGGATGCGGTCGTATTCGTCGCTGGGCAGCATTTGCGTCTGCCGGTCGGCCAGCGCCTGGATGGCATGCTCGGCGTAGCGCAGGAACTCGTAGCCGCCGCGCAGCTCCTCGACCACCGCCGGCGGCAGGTAGCCCTGCCCCTCCAGGGTCGCCAGCACCTTCAGCAGCGGCCGTTGCTGCAAGCTCAGGTCGCGCCCGCCATGGATCAGCTGGAAGGCCTGGGCGATGAACTCCACCTCGCGGATACCGCCTTCGCCCAGCTTGATGTTTTCCGACATACCCTTGCGCCGGACCTCCTGCTGGATCAGCTGCTTCATGGTGCGCAGCGCCTCGATGGCGGAGAAGTCCAGGTAGCGCCGATAGACGAACGGCCGCAGCATGCCGAGCAGTTGCTCGCCTGCCTGCTGGTCGCCGCCGACCACCCGCGCCTTGATCATCGCGTAGCGCTCCCAGTCGCGCCCCTGGTCCTGGTAGTACTGCTCCAGCGCGGCGAAGCTGTAGACCAGCGGTCCGCTGGAGCCGTAGGGACGCAGGCGCATGTCGACGCGGAAGACGAAGCCGTCGACGGTGATCGCATCCAGCGCCTTGATCAGCTTCTGCCCCAGGCGGGTGAAGAACTCCTGGTTGTCCAGCGAACGCTTCGCCCCCTCGGTCTCGCCGCCCTCCGGGTAACCGAAGATCAGGTCGATGTCCGACGACAGGTTGAGCTCCACCGCGCCCAGCTTGCCCATGCCGAGGACCACCATCCGCTGCGGTTCGCCGGAGCGCCGGCCGATCGGCGTGCCGAACTGCTCGCACTGGCGCCGATGGAGCCACTCGCAAGCCAGGTCGATGCAGGCGTCGGCCAGGCCCGACAGGTCGCGACAGGTTTCCGCCAGCGCGGCGCGGCGGGTCAGGTCGCGCCAGATGATGCGCAGTTGCTGGCGTGTGCGGAAACGTCGCAGGCGCCGACCGAGTTCGTCCTCGTCGGCGCAATCCTCCAGCCGCGCCTGCAACTGGCTGCGCAATTCGCCGGGCGCGTGGGGGTTCTCCAGCTCGCCGCGTTCGGCCAGATCCAGCAGCATCGCCGGGTCGCGCACTGCCTGCTCGGCGACGAAATCGCTGGCCGCAGCGACCCGTCGGAAATCCTCCAGGCGCTCCTCGGGCCAGGCCTCCAGGCGGGCCAGGGCGGCGGCATCGAGGGCGGCGACAGCGGAGCGGAGGGCAGTCCCGGCGCGTTCGGCGGCGGGCAGCAGGGTGGCCGGCAGATTCGCCAGCGAAGGCAGGCTCATGGTCTATCCTGTTTGGGCTTCCGACCGAAGACCACAGGCTCGACGCACAACGTCGAAAAGGCTCTACATCGGGCCTTATAGCCTGACAGCAACAATCGAAATGTAGTTTTACTACTAAAAATTGTATCCAGAGGGCTGTTTCTCAGACTGATCTGTAGTAAAACTACAAGTCGCCGGGTACACCCCCGGAGAACATCCAAGAATTAGCTGCGGTCGCCCACGAGGCCGGCCGCTCACCTATGGCATCCGATTCTGGAAGCCTTTCCGCCCTGGAGCAAGCCATGCAAGACCTCGATCCCGTCGAAACCCAGGAATGGCTGGACGCCCTGGAGTCCGTACTCGACCGCGAAGGTGAAGACCGCGCTCATTACCTGATGACCCGCATGGGCGAGCTGGCCAGCCGTAGCGGCACCCAACTGCCCTACGCGATCACCACGCCCTACCGCAACACCATTCCGGTAACCCACGAAGCACGCATGCCCGGCGACCTGTTCATGGAGCGCCGGATCCGCTCCCTGGTGCGCTGGAACGCCCTGGCGATGGTGATGCGGGCGAACAAGCACGACCCGGACCTGGGCGGCCACATCTCCACCTTCGCCTCCTCGGCGACCCTCTACGACATCGGCTTCAACTATTTCTTCCAGGCTCCCACCGACGAACATGGCGGCGACCTGGTGTTCTTCCAGGGCCACGCGTCCCCCGGCGTCTACGCCCGCGCCTTCCTCGAAGGCCGCATCAGCGAGGAACAACTGGAGAACTTCCGCCAGGAAGTGGACGGCAACGGCCTGTCCTCCTATCCGCACCCCTGGCTGATGCCGGACTTCTGGCAGTTCCCCACCGTATCCATGGGCCTTGGCCCGATCCAGGCGATCTACCAGGCACGCTTCATGAAGTACCTGGAAAGCCGCGGCTTCATCCCCGCCGGCAAGCAGAAGGTCTGGTGCTTCATGGGCGACGGCGAGTGCGACGAGCCGGAATCCCTCGGCGCGATCTCCCTGGCCGGCCGCGAGAAACTCGACAACCTGATCTTCGTCATCAACTGCAACCTGCAGCGCCTCGACGGCCCGGTCCGCGGCAACGCCAAGATCATCCAGGAACTGGAAGGCGTGTTCCGCGGCGCCGAGTGGAACGTCAACAAGGTCATCTGGGGTCGCTTCTGGGACCCGCTGTTCGCCAAGGACACCGCCGGCCTGCTGCAGCAGCGCATGGACGAGGTCATCGACGGCGAATACCAGAACTACAAGGCGAAAGACGGCGCCTACGTCCGCGAGCACTTCTTCGGCGCGCGTCCGGAACTGCTGGAAATGGTCAAGGACCTTTCCGACGAGGAAATCTGGAAGCTCAACCGCGGCGGCCACGACCCCTACAAGGTCTATGCGGCCTACCACCAGGCGGTCAACCACAAGGGCCAGCCGACCGTCATCCTGGCCAAGACCATCAAGGGCTACGGCACCGGCAGCGGCGAAGCGAAGAACATCGCGCACAACGTGAAGAAGGTCGACGTCGACAGCCTGCGCGCGTTCCGCGACAAGTTCGACATCCCGGTCAAGGACGCCGACCTGGAGAAGCTGCCGTTCTACAAGCCTGAAGAAGGCAGCGCCGAGGCCAAGTACCTGGCCGAGCGCCGCGCCGCGCTGGGCGGCTTCATGCCGGTGCGCCGGCAGAAGAGCATGAGCGTGCCGGTTCCGCCGCTGGAAACCCTGAAGGCCATGCTCGACGGCTCCGGCGATCGCGAGATCTCCACCACCATGGCCTTCGTGCGGATCATCTCGCAGCTGGTCAAGGACAAGGAACTCGGCCCGCGCATCGTCCCGATCGTCCCGGACGAGGCCCGTACCTTCGGCATGGAAGGCATGTTCCGCCAGCTCGGCATCTACTCCTCGGTCGGCCAGCTCTACGAGCCGGTGGACAAGGACCAGGTGATGTTCTACCGCGAGGACAAGAAGGGCCAGATCCTCGAGGAAGGCATCAACGAGGCCGGCGCCATGTCCAGCTGGATTGCCGCCGGTACCTCCTACAGCACCCACAACCAGCCGATGCTGCCGTTCTACATCTTCTATTCGATGTTCGGCTTCCAGCGCATCGGCGACCTGGCCTGGGCCGCCGGCGACAGCCGCGCGCACGGCTTCCTGATCGGCGGCACCGCCGGTCGCACCACGCTGAACGGCGAAGGCCTGCAGCACGAGGACGGCCACAGCCACCTGCTGGCCTCGACCATCCCGAACTGCCGCACCTACGATCCGACCTACGCCTACGAACTGGCGGTGATCATCCGCGAAGGCTCGCGGCAGATGATCGAAGAGCAGCAGGACATCTTCTACTACATCACCGTGATGAACGAGAACTACGTCCAGCCGGCCATGCCGAAGGGCGCAGAGGAAGGCATCATCAAGGGCATGTACCTCCTCGAGGAGGACAAGAAGGAAGCCGCTCACCACGTGCAACTGCTGGGCTCCGGCACCATCCTGCGCGAAGTCGAGGAAGCGGCCAAGCTGCTGCGCAACGACTTCGGTATCGGCGCCGACGTCTGGAGCGTGCCGAGCTTCAACGAGCTGCGTCGCGACGGCCTTGCCGTCGAGCGCTGGAACCGCCTGCATCCGGGCCAGAAGCCGAAGCAGAGCTACGTCGAGGAGTGCCTGGGCGGCCGTCGCGGCCCGGTGATCGCCTCCACCGACTACATGAAGCTCTACGCCGAGCAGATCCGCCAGTGGGTTCCCTCCAAGGAGTACAAGGTGCTCGGCACCGACGGCTTCGGCCGCAGCGACAGCCGCAAGAAGCTGCGCAACTTCTTCGAAGTGGATCGTCACTGGGTGGTGCTGGCCGCGCTCGAAGCGCTGGCCGATCGCGGCGATATCGAGCCGAAAGTGGTGGCCGAGGCCATCGCCAAGTACGGTATCGATCCGGAGAAGCGCAACCCGCTGGATTGCTAATTCGCTCCATACTCCCCTCGGCAGCGAGGGGTTTCGAGCACGCCGGCGCCGCCAACGGGCGGCGCCGGCTCACAACGAACCAAGGACCAAAAGTCTTTGTTTTGCGCGCCGCACAGCGGTGGTGGCACGTAAAAGGAGAGGAATGTGAGCGAACTCATTCGCGTACCCGACATCGGCAACGGTGAGGGTGAAGTCATCGAGCTGCTGGTCAAGCCCGGCGACAAGGTCGAGGCCGATCAGAGCCTGCTGACCCTGGAATCCGACAAGGCCAGCATGGAAATCCCCAGTCCCAAGGCCGGGGTAGTGAAAAGCATCAAGGCGAAGGTCGGCGACACCTTGAAAGAAGGTGACGAAATCCTCGAGCTGGAAGTGGAAGGCGGCGAACAGCCTGCCGAAGCCAAGGCCGAGGCAGCGCCCGCCCAACCGGAAGCGCCGAAAGCCGAAGCGCCTGCTCCCGCCCCGAGCGAGAGCAAGCCGGCCGCCCCCGCCGCAGCCAGTGTCCAGGACATCAAGGTCCCGGACATCGGCTCGGCCGGCAAGGCCAACGTCATCGAAGTGATGGTCAAGGCTGGCGACACGGTCGAGGCCGACCAGTCGCTGATCACCCTGGAATCCGACAAGGCCAGCATGGAGATCCCTTCGCCGGCCTCCGGCGTGGTGGAAAGCGTCTCGATCAAGGTCGGTGACGAAGTCGGCACCGGCGACCTGATCCTCAAGCTGAAGGTGGAAGGCGCCGCTCCGGCAGCCGAAGAGCAGCCGGCAGCCGCTCCGGCCCAGGCCGCGGCGCCCGCCGCCGAGCAGAAGCCCGCCGCGGCGGCCCCTGCGCCAGCCAAGGCCGATACCCCGGCTCCGGTCGGCGCACCCAGCCGCGACGGCGCCAAGGTCCACGCCGGCCCGGCGGTGCGCATGCTGGCGCGCGAGTTCGGCGTCGAGCTGAGCGAAGTGAAAGCCAGCGGTCCCAAGGGCCGCATCCTCAAGGAAGACGTCCAGGTCTTCGTCAAGGAGCAACTGCAGCGCGCCAAGTCCGGCGGTGCCGGCGCCACCGGCGGAGCCGGCATCCCGCCGATCCCGGAAGTCGACTTCAGCAAGTTCGGCGAAGTGGAAGAAGTGGCGATGACCCGCCTGATGCAGGTCGGCGCCGCCAACCTGCATCGCAGCTGGCTGAACGTGCCGCACGTGACCCAGTTCGACCAGTCGGACATCACCGACATGGAAGCCTTCCGCGTTGCCCAGAAGGCCGCGGCGGAGAAGGCCGGGGTCAAGCTGACCGTACTGCCGATCCTGCTCAAGGCCTGCGCCCACCTGCTCAAGGAACTGCCGGACTTCAACAGTTCGCTGGCCCCCAGCGGCAAGGCGCTGATTCGCAAGAAGTACGTACACATCGGCTTCGCCGTGGACACTCCGGACGGCCTGCTGGTCCCGGTGATCCGCGATGTCGACCGGAAGAGCCTCCTGCAACTGGCCGCCGAGGCCGCCGAGCTGGCCGACAAGGCCCGCAACAAGAAGCTCTCGGCCGATGCCATGCAGGGCGCCTGCTTCACCATCTCCAGTCTCGGCCACATCGGCGGCACCGGCTTCACGCCGATCGTCAACGCGCCGGAAGTGGCGATCCTCGGTGTGTCCAAGGCGACCATGCAGCCGGTATGGGACGGCAAGGCCTTCCAGCCGCGCCTGATGCTGCCGCTGTCGCTGTCCTACGACCATCGCGTGATCAACGGCGCCGCCGCGGCGCGCTTCACCAAGCGCCTGGGCGAGCTGCTGGCGGACATCCGCACCCTGCTCCTGTAATACCTGCGCCGCTCCCCACGGAGCGGCCAGCCCCTCTCGCGAGCATGCCACGCTCGTCTCTCGGCCCCACCGGATGGTGGGGCTTTTTTTGCCTGCCTGACGGCTCGGCGAAACTGCGTCCCGTCATACCGCCAGCGAATGCCACAGGACCCGCAGGCGCGAGTTCGACGCGCACGATGACAGGCACTCGACGCCAACCCTCCCGGCGAAGCCAACCCTACGAAAAACAGGGCTTTTCCAGCGGCGCCGCAGACCTCCGACCGTCCAGCGGTTTTTTCCCGGATACGCTTAACTTGGGCCCTGCCGGGCCGATACAGAGTTACTTGTCAGACCAATCGGCATAATGCACCCTTTGCCTGCACCCCATCGAAACGGGTCGAGGCCTCCCCCTCGCTCAGTACCTGGAATCAGCCTCGCATGAAAAGTCATCCCGATGCCGCCAGCCGTTCGGCGGCCGAGGTTGTCACGCAGCTACCCGTGCCGTCGCGGCTCGGGCTGCTGCGTTTCGAGCGGCTGAACGAGCCGAGCTGGGCACTGCTGTTCCTCGATCCTGCCTGCGAGCGCCAGCTCGGGCTGCCGGCGACTACCCTCTGCGCACTGCTCGATGCGCCTTACGCCAGCCTGATGGAACCCGAGGCCCGCCACCGCCTGCACGAGCAGATCCAGCAGCAACTGGTGAAGCGCCCGCACTACCAGGTGAGCTACAAGCTGCACACACCCAACGGCGTGCTGACCATGCTGGAGTTCGGCGAAGCCTTCCAGCAGCATGGCCGCCAGTTGCTGCACGGCTACCTGATGGTCGAGGAGCGACAGGAGAGCGCCGAGCGCAGCGAACAGTTGCTCGACCTGGAATCGCAGAACCTGCGCCTGAAGGCGTCCCTGGACCTCTACCAGCGCTCCCAGGACGACCACCTGCAACACCTGCTGCGCTCGCGCACCCAGCAGAACCTGATCGTCCGCCTGGCCCGCCATCGCTACCTGTCCAGCGACCCGCTGCTGGAAGCCGCGCAACTGATCACCCAGGCCGCCTGCGAAGCCTACGGCACCGCGCGCGCCGGCATCTGGCGCCTGCTCGACGACCAGCGCCTGGAAGCGGTGACCGTCTACCGCCGCGACCTCGACCAGTACGAGAAGCCCCAGAGCATCGACGCCAGCCGCTACCCCGCCTACCTCGAGGCGGTACACAGCGGGCGCGCCATCGACGCCCACAACGCCCAGCGCGACCCACGCACCCAGGAACTCTACAAGGACTACCTGAAGCCGCTGGGCGTCAACGCCCTGCTCGACGCCACCATCCGCATCGGCGGCGAGGTGGTCGGCGTGCTGTGCCTGGAACACGCCGGCGAGAACCGCATGTGGCAGAGCGACGAGATCGCCTTCGCCGGGGAACTCGCCGACCAGTACGCGCAGGTCCTGATGAACCACGAGCGACGCAATGTCTCCAGCGCCCTGCACCTGTTCCAGCGCGCGGTGGAACAGAGCGCCAGCGCCTTCCTGCTGATCGACCGCGACGGCGTGGTGGAATACGTCAATCCGAGCTTCACCTCGATCACCCAGTACAGCGCCGACGAAGTGCGTAACCGACGCCTGTCCGAGCTTCCGGCGCTGGAGAACCTCAGCGAGCTGCTGTTCGACGCGCGTTCCGCGCTGACCCAGCAGAACAGCTGGCAGGGCGAGTTCCGCAGCCGCCGCAAGAACCACGAGCCTTACTGGGGCCAGTTGTCGCTGTCGAAGGTCTACGACGATCTCGGCGAGCTGACCCACTACATCGGCATCTACGAAGACATCACGCAGAACAAGCTGGCCCAGCAGCACATCGAGAAACTCGCCTACCGCGACAACCTCACCGGCCTGGCCAACCGGCACTATTTCATCGGCGCCCTCGAGGAACGCCTGGAAAGCAGCGGCGACCGCCCGCTCAGCCTGCTGCTGGTGGACATCGACAACTTCAAGCGGATCAATGACAGCCTCGGCCACCAGACCGGCGACAAGCTGCTGGTCAGCCTGGCCCGGCGCTTGCGCAGTTGCCTCGGCGACAGCGCCACCCTGGCGCGCTTCGCCAGCAACGAGTTCGCCGTGCTGCTCGACGACACCGCGGTGGAAAAGGGCGAAAGCATTGCCGCGCAGGTCCTGCACATGCTCGACAAGCCGCTGTTCGTCGACAACCAGTTGATCAACATCACCGGCTCCATCGGCCTGGCCAGCGCCCCGCAGCACGGCTGCGACCCGCAGACCCTGATGAAGTACGCCGGCCTGGCGCTGCACAAGGCCAAGGCCAACGGCAAGCACCAGGTCCAGGTGTTCACCGAGGCGCTGACCGCCGAGGCCAGCTACAAGCTGTTCGTCGAGAGCAACCTGCGCCGCGCCCTGGCGCAGAACGAACTGGCGGTGCACTACCAGCCCAAGCTGTGCCTGCGCAGCGGCCAGTTGCTCGGCCTGGAAGCCCTGCTGCGCTGGCAGCATCCGGAAAAAGGCATGATCCGCCCGGACCGCTTCATCAGCGTGGCCGAGGAAACCGGGCTGATCGTGCCGATCGGCAAGTGGGTGATCCGCGAAGCCTGTCGCCAGGCCCGCGAGCTGGCCGAGGCCGGGCTGGGCGAGCTGCAGATCGCCATCAACCTGTCGCCCAAGCAGTTCACCGACCCGGACCTGGTCGGCTCGATCGCGGCGATCCTCCACGAAGAGAACATTCCGGCCAGCCAGCTGGAACTGGAGCTCACCGAAAGCCTGCTGCTGGACGCCACCGACGATACCCGCCAGCAACTCGAACGCCTGAAGAGCCTCGGCCTGACCCTGGCGATGGACGACTTCGGCACCGGCTACTCGTCGCTGAGCTACCTGAAGAAATTCCCCATCGACGTGATCAAGATCGACCGCAGCTTCATCAAGGACATCCCGGACAGCCAGGACGACATGGAAATCACCTCGGCGGTGATCGCCATGGCCCACAACCTCAAGCTCAAGGTAGTCGCCGAAGGCGTGGAGAGCGCCGAGCAACTGGCCTTCCTCCGGCGCAACCGCTGCGACATCGGCCAGGGCTACCTGTTCGACCGGCCGATCCCCAGCGACCTGCTCAATACCAGCCTGCTGCGCTATCCCTGCCGCACCCTGCACTGATCGCCCCTGGCCTCCCCCGCCGGCGCGGAAAGGCTGTACTCTCTGTGCTCATCCGCGAGTCATTCGCCTACCCCCTGAGCAGGAGACGAGAGCCATGGTTCTGCGTTCTGAAATCCTCACCAAGAAAAGCGAGCTGCCCACGCCGGACCAGGCCCTGCCGGGTCGCGAAAGCGCCATGCCGGTGCCCGAAGCGCACTTCGTCAACGGCCGCCCGCTGACCGCGCCGTTCCCCGCCGGCCTGCAACAGGTGCTGTTCGGCATGGGCTGCTTCTGGGGCGCCGAGCGTCGCCTCTGGCAGCAACCGGGCGTCTGGGTGACCGCGGTGGGTTATGCCGGCGGCTACACGCCGAACCCGACCTACGACGAAGTCTGCTCCGGCCTGACCGGCCACAGCGAGGTCGTGCTGGTGGTCTACAACCCGCAGGAGACCAGCTTCGAACAGCTGCTCAAGGTATTCTGGGAAGCCCACGACCCGACCCAGGGCATGCGCCAGGGCGGCGACATCGGCACCCAGTACCGCTCGGTGATCTACACCTTCGACGCGGCCCAGAAGGCCGCGGCCATGGCCAGCCGGGAGAACTTCCAGGCCGAACTGGCGAAAGCCGGCTACGACCGCATCACCACCGAGATCGCCGACGTCCCGCCCTTCTACTACGCCGAGGCCTACCACCAGCAGTATCTGGCGAAGAACCCCAACGGCTACTGCGGCCTGGGCGGCACCGGGGTGTGCCTGCCGGCCTGACGACTATTCCGCCACCAGCCAGTCGAGACGCCAGCCGCCCTGGCTCTGGGCCATGACCTCGGCCAGCCAGGGCAGCAGGTCGCGCAGTTCGTCCTCCAGCGGCCACGGCGGATTGACGATGGCCAGCCCGGAGCCGTTGAAACGCTCGGCGTCGTCGATCGGATGCACGTGCAGCTCGGCACGCAGCAGCTTCGGCGCGACGCTACGTTCCAGGGCCTGGTAGAAACGCTTGAGCTGGCGCTCGTCCTTGATCGGATACCAGATCACCACCACCGTCTGGCGCATCCGCCCGATCGCCTCGTCGAGCGCAGCGACACAACGCTGCAATTCGTCGGCCTGCTCGAACGGCGGATCGATCAGCAGCACCGCGCGCTTTTCCGGCGCCGGCAGGAACGCCCGCGGCAGCAGCCAACCGTCGCCCTGGTGCACGGCGACCCGCCGTTCGCCAGCCATGTTGGCCTTGAGCAGGCGGCCGTCCTCGGGATGCAATTCGTTGAGCAGCACGCGGTCCTGGGCGCGGGTCAGGCGCCGCGCCAACTCCGGCGAGCCCGGGTAGTAGCGCAGGGAGCCGTCCGGATTCAGGTGACGGATCACGTCCAGGTAATCGTCCAGTTGCTCGGGCAGGCCTTCGCGCTCCCACAGACGGGCGATGCCCTGCTCCCACTCGCCGGTGCGGCTGGCCTCGTCACCCTGCAAGTCGTAGAGGCCGACCCCGGAATGGCTGTCCAGGTAGGCGTACGGCGTGTCCTTGCGCCCCAGCAGGGCGAAGATCCGCGCCAGCACCAGGTGCTTGAAGACATCGGCATGGTTGCCGGCGTGGTAAGCGTGACGATAGTTCATGATGACTGCTCCTTGGACAGCGCCAGGCAGCGCTGCTAGCCGGACCGCCCGGCCCCGGCGGATTCGCGCCGACCCCGCGTCGGCACAGGCCCTCGCCCATGGGCGAGGGGCGCGGATTCTACCAGCCTCCCGAGGCTTCGGCAGCGGTCTCGCCGTCGCAGGTTTGGCCCTTGTATCACGCATATCGATGTTGGTTGGCGACCTTCATTCACCAGCCTAGACTCGCTGGCACCCTGGCACCGCCTGCGACGGTCGATGCCTTCGCCGCGCCGCCCCACGATCCCCTTTCGCCGAGGTCGTCATGTCCGAAACCCTGCTCAGTTCCCGCAACCTGGCGTTCGAGCTGTACGAAGTCCTCGATGCCGAAGCCCTGACCCAGCGCCCGCGCTTCGCCGAACATAGCCGCGAAACCTTCGATGCCGCCCTCGGCACCGCGCGGAGCCTGGCGGAAAAGCTGTTCGCCCCGCACAACCGCAAGGGCGACGAACACGAGCCGCTCTATGAGAATGGCTCAGCCACGCTGATTCCGGAAGTGAAGCCGGCAGTGGATGCCTTCCTCGACGCCGGCTTCCTCAACGCCACCCGCAGCTTCGAGCAAGGCGGCATGCAGTTGCCGACCCTGCTGTCGCAGGCCTGCTTCGCCCACTTCCAGGCAGCCAACGTCGGTAGCTCGGCCTATCCGTTCCTGACCATGGGCGCCGCCAACCTGATCGAGAGCTTCGGCAGCGAGGAGCAGAAGCAGCGCTTCCTGCAACCGATGATCGAGGGCCGCTTCTTCGGCACCATGGCCCTCACCGAACCGCACGCCGGCTCCTCCCTCTCCGACATCCGCACCCGCGCCGAACCGGCTGCCGACGGCAGCTATCGGATCAAGGGCAACAAGATCTTCATCTCCGGCGGCGACCACCCGCTCTCCGAGAACATCGTGCATATGGTCCTGGCCAAGCTGCCGGATGCACCGCCGGGGGTGAAAGGCATCTCGCTGTTCATCGTGCCGAAGTTCCTGGTCAACGCCGACGGCAGCCTAGGGCCGCGCAACGACGTGATCCTCGCCGGCCTGTTCCACAAGATGGGTTATCGCGGCACCACCTCCACCGCGCTGAACTTCGGCGACAACGGCGCCTGCGTCGGCTACCTGGTGGGCAAGCCGCACCACGGCCTGGCCTACATGTTCCAGATGATGAACGAGGCGCGCATCGGCGTCGGCATGGGCGCGGTGATGCTTGGCTATGCCGGTTACCTCTATTCGCTGGAGTACGCCCGCGAACGCCCGCAGGGCCGCCTGCCGGACGGCAAGGACCCGAGCGCGCCACAGGTGGCAATCATCCGCCACGCCGACGTGCGGCGCATGCTGCTGACCCAGAAGGCCTATGTCGAAGGCGCCTTCGACCTGGGCCTGTACGCCGCGCGCCTGTTCGACGACAGCCAGACCCTGGAGGACGACGAACAGCGCCGCCAGGCCCACGAACTGCTCGACCTGCTGACCCCGATCGTCAAGTCCTGGCCCTCGGAGTTCTGCCTGAAGGCCAACGAGCTGGCGATCCAGATCCTCGGCGGCCACGGCTACACCCGCGAATACCCGGTGGAACAGTACTACCGCGACAATCGCCTGAACCCGATCCACGAAGGCACCCACGGCATCCAGTCCCTCGACCTGCTGGGACGCAAGGTCGGGCAGAACAACGGCGCCGGCCTGCGCCAGCTGACCCGCCTGATCCAGGACGCCTGCCGGCGCGCCGAAGCCCATCCATCCCTGGCCGCCCTGCGCCAGCCGCTGGAACGGCTGGTGGCGCGGCTGTCCGAAGTGACCCTGGCACTGCTCGGCGACCTGATGCAGGGCCAGGTCAACCAGGGCCTGGCCAACTCGGCGCTGTACCTGAAGGTGTTCGGCCATGCGGTGATCGGCTGGCGCTGGCTGGAGCAGGCGATCCGCGCCGAGGAAGGGCTGGCTCGCGGCGACTGCGCCGACGCCGACTTCTATCGCGGCAAGTTGCAGGCCGCTCGCTACTTCCTGACCTGGGAAGTGCCTGGCTGCCACCACGAACTGGCGCTGCTGGAGGCCCGCGACGACGTGTGTTCGAGCATGCAGGAAGAATGGTTCTGATCCTGCCTGCCCTTTCCCGCCCCGGTCACGTCCGGGGCTTTTTTATGTCCGGGCATGAACGCCGGGTTGCCGTTGCCTGGCGGCCACGCCAGCGAGTTCGCGCGCACTCGCCCGGACAACGCGAAAGCCTCGGAATTCCTTCGAAAAAAACCGCCGACGCCCCTTTACAGTCCGCCAAATCCGCAGGTTAGAATCACTTGGCATGCGGCCTGCATCCTGTCTACGTAATTCCCCTACGTAAAACCGACCCGTAGCGTCGCCTTCCCCCTGTCCCGCCGCGAGGAGGCCGACCTTGGACGCCGTCACCGTCAATAATTTCTTCCTGATCGGGGCGGTGCTGGTCGGCATGAGCATCCTCGTCAGCTCGCTGTCCTCCCGCCTGGGCATCCCGATCCTGGTGATCTTCCTCGCCGTCGGCATGATCGCCGGCAACGATGGGGTCGGCGGCATCGTCTTCGACAACTATCCGGTGGCCTACCTGGTGGGCAACCTGGCGCTCGCCGTGATCCTCCTCGACGGCGGCCTGCGCACCCGCGTCTCCAGCTTCCGCGTGGCGCTCTGGCCGGCATTGTCGCTGGCCACCCTGGGCGTGTTGGTGACCACCGGCCTGACCGGCATCGCGGCGGCCTGGCTGTTCGACCTGCACTGGATGGAAGGCCTGCTGATCGGCGCCATCGTCGGCTCCACCGACGCCGCCGCGGTGTTCTCCCTGCTCGGCGGCAAAGGTCTCAACGAGCGGGTCACCGCGACCCTGGAGATCGAATCGGGCAGCAACGACCCGATGGCGGTATTCCTCACCGTGACCCTGATCGAGATGCTCGCCAGCGGCCAGACCGGCCTCAGCTGGGGCTTCGTCCTGCACCTGGTGCAGCAGTTCGGTCTCGGCGCCCTGCTCGGTCTCGGCGGCGGCTGGTTGCTGCTGCAACTGATCAACCGCATGCACCTGGCCGGCGGCCTCTACCCGCTGCTGGTGATCAGCGGCGGCCTGCTGGTGTTCGCCCTGGCCAACGCCGTCGGCGGCAGCGGCATCCTGGCCATCTACCTGTGCGGCCTGCTCCTCGGCAACCGCCCGATCCGCAGCCGCCACGGCATCCTGCACATGCTCGACGGCATGGCCTGGCTGGCGCAGATCGGCATGTTCCTGGTCCTCGGCCTGCTGGTCACCCCCCACGACCTGTGGCCGATCGCCCTGCCGGCGCTGGCCCTGGCGCTGTGGATGATCCTGGTGGCGCGGCCGCTGTCGGTGCTGATCGGACTGATCCCGTTCCGCGCCTTCCACGACCGCGAGAAGGCCTTCATCGCCTGGGTCGGCCTGCGCGGCGCGGTGCCGATCATCCTCGCGGTGTTCCCGCTGATGGCCGGCCTGCCGAACGCCCAGCTGTTCTTCAACGTGGCCTTCTTCATCGTCCTGGTCTCGCTGCTGGTGCAGGGCACCAGCCTGCCCTGGGCGGCCAGGCTGCTGCGGGTGGTGGTGCCGCCGGACCCGGCACCGATATCCCGCGCCGGCCTGGAGATCCACCCGACCAGCGAGTGGGAGCTGTTCGTCTACCACCTGAACAAGGAAAAGTGGTGCATCGGCGCCGCCCTGCGCGAGCTGAAGATGCCCGGCGGGACCCGGATCGCCGCGCTGTTCCGCGGCACCGAACTGCTCCACCCGTCGGGCAGCACCATCCTCGAGGCCGACGACATCCTCTGCGTGATCGGCCACGAACACGACCTGCCGGCCCTCGGCAAGCTGTTCAGCCAGGCGCCCGACCGCGGCCTCGGCGCGCGCTTCTTCGGCGACTTCGTGCTGGAAGGCGATGCCCAGCTGTCGGCGGTGGCCTCGCTCTACGGCCTGAAGCTCGACGGCATCGACGGCGAGCAAGCGCTGGGCCGCTTCATCGCCCACGAGATCGGCGGCGAAGCGGTGATCGGCGACCAGGTGGAGTGGAACGGCCTGACCTGGACCGTGGCCGCCCTGGAAGGCAACCGTATCCGCAAGGTCGGCGTGAAGTTTCCGGAAGGCCGCCCAGGGCCCGGACTTTTCCTCTGATTTCCTGTCGAATCCCCGTTCCGTGACGCCTTGCGGCGTCCCGGAGCCACCACTAACCTGCATTCACCCTTCTTCGAGTCTCTTCTCGACCATGCCTGCCCTCCGCTCCCTGATCGCTACTCTTTTCCTCGGCCTCTGCCTTGCCAGTCCGCCGCTCCTCGCCCAGTCCGAGCCGCCCTCGGCCGAAGCCGTCCAGCAAAGCCTCGACAAGCTGGCCGAACGCAAGCTCGCCGAAGCCGACCAGAAGGTCGTCAAGGCCAGACTCGAACAGACCCTCAAGTTCCTCGCCGCGCGCGACGAAGCGCTGCAGAGCCTGGAAGACCTGAAAAAGCGTCTGAGCGACGCGCCCCGGCAGATCGAGGATAACCAGCGCGAACTGGAGCGCCTGAAGAAGACCCGCGAACGCCCGGTCAGCGAGCGCTACAGCGGCGAGAGCGTGGCCCGCCTGGAGATGCTGCTCAACGACCGCACCACCCAGCAGGCCGAGTGGCAGAAGGCCCTGGGCGAGGCCAACAGCCTGTCGATCACCGCCGAGACCCGCCCGGAACGAGCCCAGGCCGGCATCAGCAGCATGCAGGCACGAATCCTGGAGATCGGCTCGCTGCTCAAGGCCGGCAAGGAAAGCGGCAAGGCGATCAACGCCGACCGTCGCGGCGAGCTGCTCGCCGAGCAGGCCGCGCTGACCGTGCAGAGCCAGCTGTTGCGCCAGGAACTGGCCGGCAACAACCTGCTGCAGGACCTCGGCAAGAGCCAGCACGATCTGCTCACCGAGAAGATCTCGCGCCTGGAAAAGGAAACCCTCGACCTGCAGGCGCTAATCAGCGAGAAGCGCCGCGAGCAGTCGGAAAAGACCGTCGCCGAGCTGTCCAAGGAAGGCGCCCAGGGGGCCGGCACCGACAGCCTGCTGAGCCAGGAGAACGCCAAGAATCTGCGTCTCTCCGACTACCTGCTGCGCGCCACCGACCGCCTCAACGTGCTCACCCGGCGCAACCTCGAGACCAAGCAGCAACTGGACAACCTGACCCAGTCCAACCAGGCCCTCGAGGAACAGATCAACGTCCTGCGCGGCAGCCTGCTGCTGTCGCGCATCCTCTACAAGCAGAAACAGGCGCTGCCGAAGATCAAGACCGACCAGAGCCTGGCCGACGAGATCGCCGACCTGCGCCTCGGCCAGTTCGAACTGAACCAGGAACGCGACAAGCTGGCGACCCCGCAGCAATACCTGGACGACCTGCTCGCCCAGCAGCCCAGCGAGCAGGTCACGCCGGAACTGCGCAAGGATCTCGACACCCTGCTGGCAACCCGTTCCGAGCTGCTCGAACGGCTCAACCACGAACTCAACGCGCTGCTCAACGAAGCGATCACCTTGCAGTTGAACCAGAAGCAACTGCTTTCCACCAGCGAGAGCCTGCGCACCACCCTCGACGAGCAGATGTTCTGGATTCCCAGCAACCAGCCGCTCGACCTGTCCTGGTTCAAGATGACCCCGACCCTGCTGAAGAACCAGCTCACCGAGATCCCCTGGGGCTCCGGGGTGCGTGAACTGGGCGAAGGCCTGGTCGATCGGCCGCTGCTGTTCCTGCCGCTGTTCCTGCTGATCGCCGCTCTGCTGTGGAAACGCCGCTACCTGTACGACAAGCTGGCGGAGCTGAACGACGACATCGGCCACTTCAAGCGCGACAGCCAGCTGCATACCCCGCTGGCGATCCTGATCACCATCCTCCTCGCCCTGCCCGGCACCCTGACCTTCGCCGTCGCCGGCCTGGCCCTGCTGCTGGACGCCCGCGGCCAGAACGCCACCCTCGGCAGCGCCCTGCTGGAAATGGCCCAGGTCTGGCTGCTGTTCTACACCGCCCATCGCATCCTCACCCCGGGCGGCATCGCCGAGCGGCATTTCCACTGGAGCCGCGAACAGGTCGGCTTCCTCGACCGGCACCTGGTCCGCCTCGGCGTTGTGGTCCTGGCGCTGGTCGGCGTGGTGACGGTGGCCGAGCACCAGCCGGCGAGCCTGGCCGACGACGTGATCGGCATCGCCGTGGTCCTGCTCGGCTACGCGGCCATGGCCTGGCTGCTCAGCCGCCTGCTGTTCAGCAGCCCCGGCGACGAGCGTCCGTCGCTGATCAAGATGATCGTCGGCCTCCTCTTCACCGCGCTGCCGCTGGTGCTCTTCGTCGCGGTCTGCTTCGGCTACTACTACACCTCGCTGAAGCTCACCGACCGTCTCATCGATACCCTCTACCTGCTGCTGCTCTGGTTCGTCATCGAAGCCGCCTTCGTCCGCGGCCTGGGCGTGGCGGCCCGGCGCCTGGCCTACGCCCGGGCCCTGGCGAAACGGCAGAACGCGGCGAAGGAAGGCGTCGACGGCGAGACCAACGTCGAGGAGCCGACCCTCGGCATCGAGCAGATCAACCAGCAATCGCTGCGGCTGATCCGCCTGGCCCTGCTGATCGGCTTCATCGTCTGCCTGTACTGGGTCTGGGCCGACCTGATCAGCGTGATCTCCTACCTCGACAACGTCACCCTGTACCAGTACACCGCCGGCACCGGCGAAGCGGCCACCAGCGTGCCGATCAGCCTGCGCGACTTCCTCGCGGCGCTGGCCATCGCGGTGGTCACCGTGGCCCTGGCGCGCAACCTGCCCGGCCTGCTGGAGGTATTGGTGCTACAGCGCCTGACCCTGGCCCAGGGCAGCGCCTACGCCACCACCACCCTGCTTTCCTATGCCATCAGCGGCATCGGCATCGTCAGCGCCCTGTCCACCCTCGGGGTCAGCTGGGACAAGCTGCAATGGCTGGTGGCGGCGCTCTCGGTAGGCCTCGGCTTCGGCCTGCAGGCGATCTTCTCCAACTTCGTCTCCGGCCTGATCATCCTTTTCGAGCGTCCGGTGCGAATCGGCGACGTGGTGACCATCGGCAACCTGTCCGGCACGGTCAGTCGGATCCGCATCCGCGCCACCACCATCACCGATTTCGACCGCAAGGAGATCATCGTCCCGAACCAGACCTTCATCACCGGGCAACTGGTGAACTGGTCGCTGAGCGATACCGTGACCCGGGTCACCATCAAGATCGGCCTGGCCTACGAGACCGACCTGCCGCTGGCGCGCAAGCTGATGATGCAGGCGGTCAAGGAAAACCCGCGGGTACTGCGCGACCCGGAGCCGCTGCTGTACTTCCTGACCATCAGCGCCAGTACCTTCGACTACGAGCTGCGCTTCCACGTCCGCGAACTGGGCGACCGCAACCCCTCCACCGACGAGATCCTGACGAAGATCGCCACCAGCTTCCGCGAACACAAGATCGACATGGCTTTCAACCAGGTCGATGTGTTCGTCAAGAACCTCCAGGGCCAGCAGGTCCAGCTGTTCGTCGGCGAGCCGCAGCACAGCGGCGTCGGCAATCCGCCCGCGCTCAAGGGCCAGGACGGTCCCGCCGAACCGACCCGCTGAACCTCCGGGCCTGGACGCCCTCCGGCAATTCCCAGCACAATGCTCGGGAATTGCCGGAGGCCTCTCTTGAAATCACTCGACGACCTCGACTTCGACAACCGCTTCGCCCGCCTGGGCGACGCCTTCTCCACCGAAGTCCTGCCCGACCCCATCGCCGAGCCGCGCCTGGTGGTAGCCAGCCCCGCCGCCCTGGCGCTGCTCGACCTGCCAGCGGAAACCAGTGACGAAGCGCTGTTCGCCGAGCTGTTCGGCGGGCACAAGCTGTGGTCGGAGGCCGAGCCGCGGGCGATGGTGTATTCCGGCCACCAGTTCGGCTCCTATAACCCGCGCCTGGGCGACGGCCGCGGCCTGCTGCTCGGCGAGGTGATCAACCAGGCCGGCGAGCACTGGGACCTGCACCTCAAGGGCGCCGGCCAGACCCCCTACTCGCGGATGGGCGACGGCCGCGCCGTGCTGCGCTCGTCGATCCGCGAGTTCCTCGCCTCCGAAGCCCTTCCGGCACTGGGCATTCCCAGCAGCCGGGCGCTCTGCGTGATCGGTTCGAGCACGCCGGTCTGGCGCGAGAAGAAGGAAAGCGCGGCGACGCTGCTGCGCCTGGCGCCCAGCCACGTGCGCTTCGGTCACTTCGAATACTTCTACTACACCCGCCAGCACGACCAGTTGAAACAGTTGGCGGCGTTCGTCCAGGAACACCACTTCGCCGACTGCAACGCAGCCGAGCGGCCGTACGCGGCGATGTTCCGCCAGGTCGTCGAGCGCAACGCCGAACTCATCGCCCGCTGGCAGGCCTATGGCTTCTGCCACGGGGTGATGAACACCGACAACATGTCGATCCTCGGCATTACCTTCGACTACGGGCCCTACGCCTTCCTCGACGATTTCGACGCCAATCACATCTGCAATCACTCCGACGACGCCGGCCGCTACTCCTTCAGCAACCAGGTACCGATCGCCCATTGGAACCTGGCCGCCCTGGCCCAGGCGCTGACGCCACTGGTGGAAGTGGACGAACTGCGCGCCAGCCTCGACCTGTTCCTACCCCTCTACCAGGCCCACTACCTCGACCTGATGCGCCGGCGCCTGGGCCTGGGCGTCGCCGCGGAGAACGACCAGGCCCTGGTCCAGGAACTGTTGCAGCGCATGCAGGGCAGCGCGGTGGATTACTCGCTGTTCTTCCGCCGACTCGGCGAGGAGACTCCGGAGCGGGCGCTGGCCAGCCTGCGCGACGACTTCGTCGACCGCGAGGCCTTTGACCGCTGGGCCGAGGCCTACCGCCGGCGCGTCGAGGAAGAAGGCGGAGACCAGGAGTCGCGGCGCCGGCGCATGCACGCGGTCAATCCGCTCTATGTGCTACGCAACTACCTGGCACAGCAGGCTATCGAAGCGGCCGAGCAGGGCGACTACACGGAAGTCCGCTTGCTGCACCAGGTGCTGAGTCGCCCGTTCGAGGAACAGCCGGGCATGGAGCGCTTCACTCGGCGCCCACCGGACTGGGGGCGGCACCTGGAAATCAGTTGCTCCTCCTGACGGGATGCCCTGACAGAACGGCGGCCGATAATGCCGCAATGGAATAAATACCTTCGGAAAACTTCTTAGACGCACTAAGAAAAGCCGATTATCTTCGCCGCCACACTTATTCCAGCCTGTTCTACCACCTCCTGTCAGGCGCCTTGCCGCATGAAGATACGCGACCTCGATCTCAGCCAGAGTTCGATCAACACCGAACACCAGGCGCTAGGTCTGCCTCCTGTCGAAGATTTCGTCACCCATCCGGACGACCACCCGGTACTGCGCGCCGCCATGTGGGCGGCGGTGCTGATCCTGGTCGGCCTGCTCGCCTTCCTGGCCTGGCGCCTGTTCTTCGACAACGGCGGCAGCAACGGCTTCGAGATCATCGAGCAGGCCCTGACCAGCCGGGGTTTCTGGAGCGCGGTGGCGGTGGGCTTCTTCGCCCAGGTGATCGACGGTGCGCTGGGCATGGCCTATGGCATCACCGCGACTACCTTCCTGCTCAGCGCTGGTGCCACGCCGGCCGCTGCCAGCGCCAGCGTGCACATCGCCGAAGTGTTCACCACCGGCTTTTCCGGGATTTCCCACGTCAAGCTCGGCAACGTCAACAAGTCACTCTTCCTCCGCCTGCTGCTGCCGGGAATGATCGGCGCGGTGCTCGGCGCCGTGCTGATCACCCGCTTCGACGGCCACCAGCTCAAGCCCTTCATCTCCGCCTACCTGCTGCTGATGGGCCTGTACATCCTGAGCAAGGCCTACCGCCACGTGATCAAGCGCCGGGCACCGCGCCACGTGGCCAAGCTGGCACTCTTCGGCGGCTTCGTCGATGCTGCCGGCGGCGGCGGCTGGGGCCCGGTGGTCACCAGCAGCCTGATCGGCTCGGGTAGCGACCCGCGCACCACCATCGGCTCGGTGAACTTCGCCGAGTTCTTCCTGACCATCGCCAGCGCCACCTCCTTCATCCTCCTCGCTGGCCAGCCGGACACCTGGAAGATGGTCGCCGGGCTGGTCTTCGGCGGCCTGTTCGCCGCACCGTTCGCCGCCCTGCTGTGCAAGAAGCTTTCGCCGCGCACCCTGCTGGTCATCGTCGGCACCCTGATCACCCTGATCAGCGCCTACAACATCTACATCGGCCTGCGCTGACAGGCATAAGCGGCGAACACAACGGTCTAACCAGGCACGCTTTTCCTTGCCCGGGCGCATTGACCCGCCCGGCGCGCTTTCCCATGCTGCGTCCTTCCAATCTGCCCGAAGGAACGCTGCATGAAACTGGAAACCCTGGCCGTCCACGCCGGCTACAGCCCTGACCCGACCACCCGCGCGGTGGCGGTGCCGATCTACCAGACCACTTCCTACGCCTTCGACGACACCCAGCATGGCGCCGACCTGTTCGACCTGAAGGTACCGGGCAACATCTACACACGGATCATGAACCCCACCAACGACGTACTGGAACAGCGCGTCGCGGCGCTGGAAGGCGGGGTCGGGGCGCTGGCGGTGGCCTCGGGGATGGCGGCCATCACCTACGCGATCCAGACCGTCGCCGAGGCCGGCGACAACATCGTCTCGGTGGCCAAGCTCTACGGCGGCACCTACAACCTGCTGGCCCACACCCTGCCACGCATCGGCATCCAGGCGCGCTTCGCCGCCCACGACGACGTCGCCGCCCTGGAAGCGCTGATTGACGAGCGGACCAAGGCCGTGTTCTGCGAAACCATCGGCAACCCGGCGGGCAACATCATCGACCTGCAGGCACTGGCCGACGCCGCTCACCGCCACGGCGTGCCACTGATCGTCGACAACACGGTAGCCACCCCGGTGCTCTGCCGGCCGTTCGAGCACGGCGCCGACATCGTCGTGCACTCGCTGACCAAGTACATGGGCGGCCACGGCACCAGCATCGGCGGGATCGTGGTCGACTCCGGCAAATTCGACTGGGCGGCGAACAAGTCGCGCTTCCCGCTGCTGAACACGCCCGATCCGTCCTACCACGGCGTCACCTACACCGAGGCCTTCGGACCCGCCGCCTTCATCGGCCGCTGCCGGGTGGTACCGCTGCGCAACATGGGCGCGGCGCTCTCGCCGTTCAACGCCTTCCTCATCCTCCAAGGCCTGGAGACCCTGGCGCTGCGCATGGAGCGCCACTGCGACAACGCCCTCGCCGTGGCCCGCTACCTGCAGCAGCATCCGCAGGTGGCCTGGGTGAAATACGCCGGCCTCGCCGACAACCCCGAGCACGCCCTGGCCCGGCGCTACCTGGGGGGCCGCCCGGCGGCGATCCTGTCCTTCGGTATCCAGGGCGGCAGCGCCGCTGGCGCGCGCTTCATCGACGCCTTGAAGCTGGTGGTGCGGCTGGTCAACATCGGCGACGCCAAGTCCCTGGCCTGCCACCCGGCGAGCACCACCCACCGCCAGTTGAACGCGGAGGAACTGGCCCGCGCCGGAGTCTCCGACGACATGGTGCGGCTGTCGATCGGCATCGAGCACATCAACGACATCCTCGCCGACCTCGACCAGGCCCTGGCCGCCGCCGCACGCTGAGCGGATCGGTCAGTCCGGGCGAGCGTTTCGGTCCTTGCCCGGCCTGGCCGGCCGGCTAGTCTGGCTGGGATCCCCGACATGGAGAGCGCCATGCCACTGCCCACCGAACTCGCCAGGCACCTGACCGAAGAAAAGATCGCCTTCGTCCAGCGCAGCGGACTCAGGGCGGAAGTCCTCGAACCCGGCTACGTGCGCCTGCGCATGCCGGGCGCCGGCAACGAGAACCACATCGGCAGCATGTACGCCGGGGCGCTCTTCACCCTCGCCGAAATTCCCGGTGGCGCGCTGTTTCTGACCAGCTTCGACAGCGCCCGCTTCTATCCCATCGTCAAGGAGATGACCTTGCGCTTCCGCCGCCCGGCCAAGGGCGACATACGCGTCGAGGCACGCCTGGATGCCGAGCGCATCCGCCAACTGGAAACCGAGGCCGGGGAGCGCGGCAAGGCCGAATACAGCCTCGAACTGCAACTCACCGACGAGCAGGGCGAGGTAGTGGCGGAAAGCGCCGCGCTGTACCAGCTACGCAGCCACGCGCGACCCTGACTGGCAGATTTCGCAGGGCCCGGCGAAGGTTTTTTCTGCCGTGGATCAAGGTCCGTAGCGAGCTGCGGCGCGACAGTGGGGAAGCCAGCGTAGCCATCCCACGGAGTCCGCCATGATCCGCCACCTCCTGGTCGCCCACGACCTCACCCCGGAAGCCGACGTCGCCCTCGCCCGCGCCGCCCAGTTGGCCCGCCAGCACGATGCGCGGGTCAGTCTGCTGCACGTGTACGACCCGGGGCTATCGGCGTCGGCGGTGAAGACCGTCAGCGCCATGCTGCAACTCAAGCGCAAGGAGGCCGGCCTCGACGAGGACAGCGCCATCCACCTGTTCAGGGGCCAGCCGATCGACGGCATCCTGCAGCAGACCCGGGCGCTCGAACCGGACCTACTGCTGATGGGCGCACACCACCAGAAGACCTTCGAACGCTTCGGCAACACCACCCTCGACCAAGTGGTGCGGCGCAGCCGGGTGCCGGTGCTGCTCGCCGTGCGCGAGGCGGACGAACCCTACCGCCAGGCGCTCAGCGCCCTGGACTTTTCCCAGTGCGCCTGTACCGCGCTGCGCCAGGCCTACCGCCTGCTGCCGGTGGAAGCCGACCTGCACGCCCTGCACGTGTTCGAGTCCCCCGACGACGGCGTGCTCGGCCTGCCCCGGCAGAATGCCGCGCACCTAGCCACCCAGGCCGGGCTGATCGAACAATTGCTGAGCGACGAGCAGGAGCGCCTGCCGGGCGTCGGGCCGCAGCTGAGCCACGAAGTGGTTCCCGGCGTGCTGCCGTACAGCCTGGACGCCGCGTTGAAGCAGCGCCAGCCGGAGCTGCTCGCCCTCGGCCGGCACAGCCGCAACGCGCTGATGCAGGCGCTGCTCGGCAACCTGGCGCAACGTTACCTGCGCCAGCCGAGCTGCGACGTCCTGGTTACCTCGTAGAAGCGCTGCCGCAGAGGCTGCTCAGCTTTCGAGCAGCCCGTGCAACTCGACGAACTGCTGGGTCAACTTGTGCCGCGGTTCGAGGAAGATCAGCGGGGTGCAAGCCTGGTGCGACTCGCGCATCTTCACCGAGCTCATCAGGTACACCGGCAGCACCGGCAGTTCCTCCGCCACCAGCTCGTCGAGCAGTTGCTGCGGCAGGCTGGCGCGCGGCTGGAACTGGTTGACCACGATGCCCTCGACCTGCAGGTCTTCGTTGTGGTCGTCGCGCAGTTCCTCGATCTCCTGGAGAAGGCCATACAGCGCCTGGCGGGAGAAGCTGTCGCAATCGAAGGGAATCAGGCAGCGATCGGCAGCGATCAGCGCAGATACCGTGTAGAAATTCAGTGCCGGCGGGGTATCCAGGTAGATCCGGTCGTAGTCTTCGTCCAGTTCGTCCAGCAATTTGCGCAGCTTGTTGATCTTGTGCTTCGACTCCAGCTTCGGCTGCAGGTCGGCCAGTTCGGGGCTGGAGGTGACGATGTGCAGGTTGTCGAACGGCGTCTCGTAGATGTCGACCCTGCCCTTCTTGCTGAAGGGTCCGGAAGACAAGGTCTGCTTGAAGAAGTCGGCGATCCCCACCGGCAGGTCCTCGCCGGTCAGTCCGGTCAGGTAGTGCGTGGAGTTGGCCTGGGCGTCCAGGTCCACCAGCAGGGTGCGATAGCCCTCCGCCGCGCTGACCGCCGCCAGGTTGCAGGCGATGCTGGACTTGCCTACCCCGCCTTTCTGATTGAACACCACGCGCCGCATGGGAAATCTCCGTGAGCCGAGCCTGATCCCGGATGATAGGCAAAGCCGCGGGCAAGCGCGAGCGCCGTCTCGGTCCTGACGTAGAGCGGTTCAGCGCCGGCGCAGGCTGGCCGCCTCGCGGGTCACCAGGTCGATGAAGGACAGCGCCAGCGGCGAGCCCTCGTTCTGCCGGCGGACCAGCCATACCGCAGTCGTCGCCTCGGGATCGCTCAGGGTGCGGTAGACCACGCCGTCGACCCGGGTGCGGCGGAACGACGCCGGCAGGATCGACACCCCCAGTCCGGCCGAGACCAGGCCGATGATGGTCATCGCCTCGCTGGCCTCCTGGGCGATGCGCGGGCTGAAGCCGGCCTGTCGGGTCAGGGCGATGACCTGGTCGTAGAGCCCGGTGCCGTAGCTGCGCGGGAAGAACACGAAGGGCTCCTCGGCCAGGGCGGCGATGGCCAGGCCATCCTCGCTGCCGGCCGCCAGCGGATGGTCGGCCCGCAGCACCGCCACCAGCGGTTCGCGGAACAACTCCACCCAATGCACCGCATCCGGCAGCGCCAGCGGGCGGATCACGCCCACCTGCAGGCTTTCCTCGAGCAGCGCCTTGAGTACCTGGCGGCTGCTCATTTCCTGCAGGTCGAGGTGTACGTCCGGATAGGCCTTGCGGAAGGCATGGATGCTGCTGGGTATGGTCGAGGTGAAGGGTGCCGAGGAAGTGAAACCGATCTTCAGCTCGCCCAGTTCCCCCAGGTGGGCGCGACGCGCCAGCAGCACCGCCTTGTCTACCTGGGCCAGCACCTGGCGGGACTCGTCGAGGAACAGCCGGCCGGCGTCGGTGAGTTCGACGCGGCGGTTGGTGCGCTCGAACAGGCGCGCACCGATTTCCTCCTCCAGCGCCTGGATCTGCTGGCTCAACGGCGGCTGGGAGATCCCCAGGCGCTCGGCGGCGCGGCCGAAGTGCAGCTCCTCGGCGACGGCGATGAAATAGCGCAGGTGCCTGAGTTCCAAGCGGCCCCTCCTATTAGGTGTTTTTACATATCAATCGTGTCGATCAATATATTGGAAATCATATAAACCTATCTATATCCTTTGCCACATAACCTCCAACAACGACCCCTTGTCCCTGAAATCCAGGTGGCGCGGCCTCGTTGTGCCTGCTCGCCACCGTCCCCAGAGGTGCCCCGTGAGCAATCCGCAAGTCCGGCCACAGGCCGAAGAAGAACCCGCGTTAATCGAGGCGGCCCGCGAAGCAGCCAACGAGGTGCTGGAAGCCGCCACCGAAGTCGAACGCTATATCGAAAAAGGCACCCCGCAGTTCATGCGCACCTCCCTGGCGCTGTTCTCCGGCGGTTTCGCCACCTTTGCCCTGCTCTACTGCATCCAGCCGATGATGCCGGTGCTGTCCAAGGCGTTTTCCATCAGCGCCGCGGAAAGCAGCCTGGCATTGTCCGTCGCCACCGCCATGCTCGCCCTTGGCCTGCTGGTCACCGGCCCGATCTCCGACGCGATCGGCCGCAAGCCGGTGATGGTCGTCTCGCTGCTGGCCGCCGCGCTGTTCACCCTCGGCAGCGCGGTGATGCCCACCTGGCATGGCGTGCTGCTGATGCGCGCGCTGGTCGGGCTGTCCTTGAGCGGCCTGGCCGCGGTGGCGATGACCTATCTCAGCGAAGAGATCCATCCGCAGCACATCGGCTTGTCGATGGGCCTGTACATCGGCGGCAACGCCATCGGCGGGATGAGCGGACGCCTGATCAGCGGCGTCCTGGTCGATTTCATCTCCTGGCATGCCGCACTGGCGGTCCTCGGCGGCCTGGCCCTGGTCGCCGCGCTGGTGTTCTGGCGCGTGCTGCCCGAATCGAAACACTTCCGGCCGGCACCGCTGAAGCCGGCGACCCTGCTCAACGGCTACCGCTTGCACTTCCGCGACGCCGGACTGCCCTGGCTGTTCCTGATCGGCTTCCTGCTGATGGGCAGCTTCGTCACCCTGTTCAACTACATCGGCTACCGCCTGCTGGCCGAGCCCTACCACATGAGCCAGGCGGTGGTCGGCGTGCTCTCGGTGGTTTACCTCTCGGGCATCTACAGCTCGGCCTGGGTCGGTTCGCTGGCCGACAAGCTGGGGCGACGCAAGGTGCTCTGGGCGGTCATCCTGCTGATGCTCGGCGGCCTGCTGCTGACCCTGTTCGAGCCGATCCCGCTGATGCTCGCCGGCCTGCTGCTGTTCACCTTCGGCTTCTTCGGCGCGCACTCGGTGGCGAGCAGTTGGATCGGGCGCCGCGCCCTGCGCGCCAAGGGCCAGGCCTCGTCGCTCTATCTGTTCAGCTACTACGTCGGCTCGAGCCTGGCCGGCACCCTCGGCGGGGTGTTCTGGCATTACTACGGCTGGAACGGCATCGGGCTGTTCATCGGCTCGCTGCTGGTGGTCGCGGTATTGGTCTCGCTGCACCTGGCGCGCCTGCCGGCCCTGCCTGGCAACACCCTGGCGCAGCCCGCCCACTGAGTTCGAGGCGCCGGTCTCCCGGCGCCTTCACTCCGACCAGAAGCGTACTCCGGTCAGTTCTTCCGATAGCGCCCACAGCCGCGCGGCCAGCCCCAGGTCGCGCGCATTCCGCGGAATCCGCGCCGCCGCCGGATAACCGCGGGTTTCCAGCCAGCGATCCGGGCCGACATAGGCGCCGCCATACCAGCGCTGTTCGGTCAGCGCGGAAAGTGCCGGCAACGCCCCCATCTCCGCCGATTGCGCGAACGCTCCGTTGGCCACCTTCATCGCCCAGCGTCCCAGGCGCGAACCGGACATCGCCGGTGCCGCGTACTGCAGGTTGGTCGCCGCGTAGCCCGGATGCGCCGCCAGGCTCTGCAGAAGCACGCCCCGCTGGCCGGCGCGGCGCTGCAACTCCAGGCTGAACAGCAGATTGGCCTGCTTGCTGTGGCAATAGGCGAGATAGCGGTTGTAGCCGCGCTCGGCGTTGAGGTCGTCGAGCGGCAGCCGGCCGAACTGGTTGAAACCGCTGGTCATACCCACCACCCTGGGCCGTGGAGCGGCCAGCAACGAGTCCAGCAGCAGTCCCGTAAGCGCGAAGTGGCCAAGGTGATTGGTGCCCATCTGCATCTCGAAACCGTCGCGGGTACGCCGCAGGGGCAGGAACATCACTCCGGCGTTGTTGAACAAGAGATCGAGGCGTTCGTGGCGCTGGCGGAAACCGGCGGCGCAGGCGCGGATCGAGGCGAGGTCGGCCAGGTCGAGATCGGCCAGCTCCAGGCGTGCCTGGGGATACTCGTCGAGGATCGCCCGCCGCGCCCGCTCCGCCTGTTCGCGATTGCGGCAGGCCATCACCACGGTTGCCCCTTTGCCGGCCAGCGTGCGCGCCGCCTGCCAACCCAGGCCGCTGTTGGCGCCGGTGACCAGCGCCAGGCGCCCGGCCAGTTGCGGAATGTTGCGTCGTGCCCAGGGATGCATCGCTCGTTCTCCGCTTGACTGCGTTGCCGGGCAGTATCGCGGCGCCAGCCAATGCAGCGGCAGACGCGCTCGCGCCAGACTGCCGATCATTTCGGGCCAGGACACGCCAGCATGAGCCGCCGCACGGACTCCGACGCACCGACCATCACCGCCGCCTATCCGCGCCTGCTGCTCGGCCTGCTGGAGGAACGCGGCCTGGACGGACGCGCGCTGCTGCGGGAAATCGGTCTGTCGACGCTGCGACTGGAAGAGCCGGAAGCACGCGTCACATCGCAGCAGTACCAGGCGATCGCCGCCGCGGCGCTCGCGCTGAGCGGCGACCCCGGCCTCGGCGCACAGCTCGCCTTGCGCACGCCTCCCACCGCCCATGGCAGCCTGGGCTACGCGATGATGGCCTCGGCGACGCTCGGCGATGCCTTGTGCCTGGCGCTGCGCTACATGCCGCTGCTGCAGGGCAACGTCGAAATCAGCCTGCTGCGCGAGGACGAGCAGGTGATCCTGCGCCTGCTGCCAGGCCCCGCGCTCCCGCCGGCGCTGCACCGGTACTTCAGCGAAGCCCTGCTGATCGGCCTGTATCGCTCCGGCGCCTGGCTGCTCGGCGAACCGGCCCTGGTCGGCAGGCTCAACTTCGACTATCCCGAACCTGCCGTGCCTGTGCCACTGCCGCAGTGCCGCTACGACCAGGCCCACGTCCAGCTGGTGTTCCCCGCCATCCTGCTCGTCCGCTCGCTACCGATGGCCGATCCGGCTGCATTGCGCCGCGCCCGCGAACACTGCGAACGCGAACTGGCGCTGCTCGATGCCGGCCGCCGGGACATCTGCGCCCGCGTGCGGCTGGAGCTGGAACGGCAGGAACAGCGTTTCCCCAACCTGGAGGAAGTAGCCACGCGCCTGCACCTGTCCAGCCGCAGCCTCAAGCGGCATCTGCATGACGCCGGCACCAGCTTTCGCCAGTTGCTCGGCCAGGCTCGCCAGCGCCAGGCCTTGCGATTGCTGCGGCGTCCCGAGGTGTCGTTGCAGCGTATCGCCCTGTACCTGGGCTACAGCGATCCAACCAACTTCACCCGCGCCTTCAAGCGCTGGACCGGCGAGCCGCCGAGCGACACCCGCGCCCGCCTGCTGGGCGGGCAACCAGTTTCACGAACAAATGCCAAGCGCTCGACAAATCCCTCGCGTTTCCCTTGAGCGCGGCAAGCGCTGTCCTATGCTGCTGCGGCCGGCATCCGGCCGGCCTCGACAGCGATATAAAAGGGACTTTATGAAACCAGCGATCAAGCGCGCCTGCCTGCTCGGCACGGCACTGTTCTCCCTCTGCGCCAGCGCAGCCCAGGCGGCCGGCGTTCTGGTAGGAACCTGGGACCTGCGGGGCAACGGCCAGCTCGCCGCGGTCTACCGCGACGGCGCCAACCTGCAGGTGGTGGAAGGCGGCAGCACCCGCAACTACAGCTTCGGCAACGTGGTCTGGTCGGTCTTCGGCGCCACCGATACCGACGGCCAGCCCGGCGCGGAAATCCTGGTCAAGGCCGGTCCCGACCTGGTGATCGTCTCCCACGCCAGCACCACCCAGCGCAAGTACCCGGTAGGCAACGTCTCCTGGGCGATCATGCGTGCCACCGACGTCGACAACGTCGCCGGCGACGAAGTCATCCTCAGCATCGGCAACGGCGTGCGCACCGTATTCGATCGCACCCGTACGCAACGCGACGCCACCTTCAGCTACAACGGCACCTGGGGCCTGTTCGACGTCGCCGACGTGGACGGCGCGCCGGGCAAGGAACTGGTGCTGAACATGGGCAACGGCGTCAAGGTCATCGACCCGCGCACCAGTGGCGCCAAGGACTTCACCTTCAGCGGCTACCACGCGCTCGCACAGATCGCCGACCTCGACGGCCAGCCCGGCGCGGAGATCATCGGCCGCACCAGCACCGGCATCTACGTGATCAGCAACGCCACTTCCCGCAAGGAATACAGCATCGGCGCCAGCGCCTGGGCACTCTATGGCGGCACCGCGGACACCGACGGCAAGCCGGGCAACGAGCTGATCGTGGTGATGCAGGGCAAGGTGCGGGTCATCCACCACGCCAGCGGCGCCAGCAGCGACTACCGCATCGGCGACGTCAACTACAGCATCGATTCGGTGGCCGACATGGATGGCCAGCCGGGCGCGGAAATCCTCGTGCGCGACGCCAACGGCAAGCTGTTCGTGATCAACGACCGCACCGGCAAGGTAAGCAACTGAGCCGGGCGGGTTGCGTAGGGCGGGTACGCCACCGGCGCGACCCCGCCAACCAACGCGCCGGAGGGCCGTCGGCCCGCGCATGAAAAAGGGGAGCCTCGGCTCCCCTTCTTTCGTTCCGGCTCAGCCGTGGTACTGCGCCGACAGCTCGTGCACCGCCTCGAAGAAGGCGCCGGCATGGGCCGGGTCGACTTCCGGGGTAATGCCGTGGCCGAGATTGAACACATGCCCCGTACCCTTGCCGTAGGCCGCCAGGATCCGCGCGACTTCGGCGCGGATCGCCGCCGGATTGGCGTAGAGCACCGAGGGATCCATGTTGCCTTGCAGGGCTACGCGCTCACCGACACGGGCCCGGGCGCTGCCGATGTCGCAGGTCCAGTCCAGGCCCAGCGCCTCGGCGCCGACCTCGGCCATCGACTCCAGCCACAGGCCTCCTCCCTTGGTGAAGAGGATCACCGGCACCCGGCGTCCGTCGTGCTCGCGGATCAATCCATCGACGATCTTGCGCATGTAGACCAGGGAGAACTCCTGGTAGGCCGCCGCCGACAGGCTGCCGCCCCATGAGTCGAAGATCTGCACCGCCTGGGCGCCAGCGCGAATCTGCCCGTTGAGGTAGCTGGTCACCGATTGCGCCAGCTTGTCCAGCAGAGCGTGCATGGCCTTGGGGTTGTCGTAGAGCATCGCCTTGGACTTGCGGAAGTCCTTGCTCGAGCCGCCCTCGACCATGTAGGTGGCGAGGGTCCAGGGGCTGCCGGAGAAGCCGATCAGCGGTACGCGGCCGTTCAGCTCGCGGCGGATGGTGCGCACGGCGTCCATCACATAGCCCAGGTCCTGTTCCGGATCGGGAACCGGCAGCGCCTCGATGTCGGCCAGCGACGAGACCACCTTGCGGAAGCGCGGGCCTTCGCCGGTCTCGAAATACAGGCCCTGGCCCATGGCATCGGGAATGGTAAGGATGTCGGAGAAGAGGATCGCGGCGTCCAGCTGCGGGTAACGGTCCAGCGGCTGCAGGGTCACTTCGCAGGCCAGCTCCGGGTTCATGCACAGGCTCATGAAATCGCCGGCCTTGGCACGGGTGGCACGATATTCCGGCAGGTAACGACCGGCCTGGCGCATCATCCAGACGGGGGTGACATCGACGGGCTGCTTGAGCAGGGCGCGGAGGAAGCGGTCGTTCTTCAGGGCAGTCATAACGGCATCCGATCAAAGGCTGCTGGCTTCACGCGGGCGCGTGCGGAAGGGGGTTATCCACAGGCCGGCGGGCGAAAAGGGCCGCTATTGTCGCAAAGCACAAAACAAAAGGCACGGCGGGGGCCGTGCCTTTTGTCTATCGCGGTGATTTGTCGCAGCGCCGGTGGCGCCGCGGGTCAGACGCCAAGGTAGTCGAGGATGCCTTCGGCCGCGGTACGTCCTTCGAAGATCGCCGTCACCACCAGGTCGGAACCACGGACCATGTCGCCGCCGGCGAAGATCTTCGGGTTGCTGGTCTGGTGCTTGAACTGCGCCTGCGCCGGAGCCACCACGCGGCCCTGGCTGTCGGTGGCAATCTCGAAGCGCTCGAACCACGGCGCCGGACTCGGCCGGAAGCCAAAGGCGATCAGCACGGCTTCCGCCGGGATGATCTCCTCGGAACCGGGGATAGGTTCGGGGCTGCGGCGTCCGCGGGCGTCCGGCTCGCCGAGACGGGTCTCGACCACCTTCACGCCTTCCACCCGGTCCTCGCCGACGATGGCGATGGGCTGGCGGTTGAAGAGGAACTTCACGCCCTCCTCCTTGGCGTTCTTCACTTCCTTGCGCGAGCCCGGCATGTTTTCTTCGTCACGGCGATAGGCACAGGTCACCGACTTGGCGCCCTGGCGGATCGAAGTGCGGTTGCAGTCCATCGCGGTGTCGCCGCCGCCCAGGACCACCACGCGCTTGCCCTTCATGTCGACGAAGTCCTCGGCCGACTTCTCGAAGCCGAGGTTGCGGTTCACGTTGGCGATCAGGAAGTCCAGGGCGTCGTGTACGCCCGGCAGGTCCTCGCCGGGGAAACCGCCCTTCATGTAGGTGTAGGTGCCCATCCCCATGAACACGGCATCGTACTCATCGAGCAACTGCTCCATGGTCACGTCCTTGCCGATCTCGGTGTTCAGGCGGAACTCGATGCCCATGCCGGTGAACACCTCGCGGCGACGGCTGAGGACGTGCTTCTCCAGCTTGAACTCGGGAATGCCGAAGGTCAGCAGGCCGCCGATCTCCGGGTTGCGGTCGAACACCACCGGGGTCACGCCGTTGCGCACCAGCACGTCGGCGCAGCCGAGGCCGGCCGGGCCGGCACCGATCACCGCGACGCGCCTGCCGGTCGGCTTGACCTTGGACAGGTCCGGGCGCCAGCCCATGGCGAAGGCCGTATCGGTGATGTATTTCTCCACCGAGCCGATGGTCACCGCGCCAAAGCCGTCGTTGAGGGTACAGGCACCCTCGCAGAGGCGGTCCTGCGGGCAGACCCGGCCGCAGACTTCCGGCAGGGTGTTGGTCTGGTGCGACAGTTCGGCGGCGGCCAGGATGTTGCCTTCGGAAACCAGCTTCAGCCAGTTCGGGATGAAGTTGTGCACCGGGCACTTCCACTCGCAGTAGGGGTTGCCGCAGCCCAGGCAGCGGTGGGCCTGGTCGGCGGCCTGCTGCGGCTTGAACAGGTCGTGGATCTCCACGAACTCGCGCTTGCGCTGGCGCAGCAGCTTCTTCTTCGGGTCCTTGCGCCCGACTTCGATGAACTGGAAGTCGTTGTTCAGGCGGTCGGAATTCAGACGTTCAGACATATCGAAACCTCATCACAACTTCGGGCGCTTATTGCGGGTTGGCACGGGTGCTGGTCAGCAGCGAACCGAGGCTGGCCGCCTTCGGTTTCACCAGCCAGAACCGTCGCAGGTAGTCATCCAGGTTTTCCAGGATGTTCGCGCCCCACTCGCTTGCCGTTTCGTTCACGTACTCGACCAGGACCTTGCGCAGGTGGCTGCGATAGGCCTCCATCGCCTCGCCGCTGATCCGCTGGATTTCCACCAGCTCGTGGTTCACACGGTCGACGAAAGTGTTGTCCATGTCGAGGACGTAGGCGAAGCCCCCGGTCATGCCGGAGCCGAAGTTGTAGCCGGTCTTGCCCAGCACGCAGACGAAACCGCCGGTCATGTATTCGCAGCAGTGGTCGCCGGTACCTTCCACCACCGCATGGGAACCGGAGTTGCGCACGGCGAAGCGCTCGCCGGCGGTTCCGGCGGCGAACAGCTTGCCGCCGGTGGCGCCGTACAGGCAGGTGTTGCCGACGATGGCCGATTCCTGGGTCTTGAACGGACTGCCCTTGGGCGGGGTGATGACCAGCTTGCCGCCGGTCATGCCCTTGCCTACGTAGTCGTTGGCGTCGCCTTCCAGGTACAGGTGCAGGCCACCGGCGTTCCACACGCCGAAGCTCTGTCCCGCGGTGCCCTTGAAACGGAACACCACCGGTGCCTTGGCCATGCCCTGGTTGCCGTGCAGGCGGGCGATCTCGCCGGATACCCGCGCGCCGATGGATCGGTCGCAGTTGCAGATGTCCAGCTCGTACTCGCCGCCGCTCAGGCCTTCGATGGCGGCCTTCGACAGCTCGACCATCTTCTCGGCCAGCAGGCCCTGGTCGAACGGCGGGTTTTTCTCCACCTCGCAGAACTGCGGCTTGTCGGCCGGGATCAGGTCACTGCCCAGCAACGGAGCGAGATCCAGGTTCTGCTGCTTGGCGGTCTCGCCGGGGAGGATCTCCAGCAGGTCGGTGCGGCCGATCAGTTCGCCCAGGCTGCGCACGCCGAGGCGCGCCAGCCACTCGCGGGTTTCCGTGGCGATGAAGGTGAAGAAGTTGATCACCATCGCGGTGGTGCCGATGAAGTGGTCCTTGCGCAGCTTGTCGTTCTGCGTCGCCACGCCGGTGGCGCAGTTGTTCAGGTGGCAGATGCGCAGGTACTTGCAGCCCAGGGCGATCATCGGTGCGGTGCCGAAGCCGAAGCTCTCGGCGCCGAGGATGGCCGCCTTGATCACGTCCAGGCCGGTCTTCAGGCCGCCATCGGTCTGCACCCGGACCTTGCCGCGCAGGTCGTTGCCGCGCAGGGTCTGGTGGGTTTCCGCCAGGCCCAGTTCCCAGGGCGAGCCGGCGTACTTGATCGAGGTGATCGGCGAGGCGCCGGTACCGCCGTCGTAGCCGGAGATGGTGATCAAGTCCGCATAGGCCTTGGCCACGCCGGCGGCGATGGTGCCGACGCCAGGCTCGGATACCAGCTTCACCGATACCAGCGCCTGCGGGTTGACCTGCTTGAGGTCGAAGATCAGCTGCGCCAGGTCTTCGATGGAGTAGATGTCGTGGTGCGGCGGCGGCGAGATCAGGGTCACGCCGGGCACCGCATAGCGCAGGCGGGCGATCAGGCCGTTGACCTTGCCGCCCGGCAACTGGCCGCCCTCGCCGGGCTTGGCGCCCTGGGCCACCTTGATCTGCAGGACCTCGGCGTTGACCAGGTATTCCGGGGTCACGCCGAAGCGGCCGGTAGCCACCTGCTTGATCTTCGAACTCTTCAGCGTGCCGTAGCGCGCCGGGTCCTCGCCGCCCTCGCCGGAGTTGGAACGACCGCCCAGGGTGTTCATCGCCTCGGCCAGCGCCTCGTGGGCCTCCGGCGACAGCGCGCCGAGGGAAATCCCGGCGGCATCGAAGCGCTTGAAGATGGCTTCCAGCGGCTCCACCTCGTCGAGCGCCAGCGGCTGCGCGGCGGTCTTCACCTGCAACAGGTCGCGGATCATCGACACCGGGCGCTGGTCCACCAGCGCGGTGTATTCCTTGAACTTCTCGTAGTCGCCCTGCTGCACGGCAGCCTGCAGGGTATTCACCACATCCGGGTTGTAGGCGTGGTATTCGCCGCCATAGACGAACTTCAGCAAGCCGCCCTGCTGGATCGGCTTGCGGTTGCTCCAGGCCTCGGCGGCCAGGAGCTTCTGCTCGTTCTCGATATCGACGAAGCGCGCACCCTGGATGCGGCTGGCGACTCCGGTGAAGCACAGGCCGGTGACCTCGTCGGACAGGCCCACCGCCTCGAACAGCTGCGCGCCACGGTAGGACGCGACGGTGGAGATGCCCATCTTCGAGAGAATCTTCATCAGGCCCTTGGAGATCCCCTTGCGGTAGTACTTGAACACCTCGTAGAGGTCGCCCAGCACTTCACCGGTGCGGATCAGGTCGGCCAGCACCTCGTAGGCGAGGAACGGATAGACCGCCGAGGCGCCGAAGCCGATCAGCACCGCGAAATGGTGCGGATCGCGGGCGGTGGCGGTCTCCACCAGGATGTTGGAGTCGCAGCGCAGCCCGGTCTGCACCAGGCGGTGATGCACCGCGCCGACGGCCAGGGCAGCATGCACCGGCAGTTTGCCGGGAGCGATATGGCGGTCGCTGAGGATCAGCAGCACCTTGCCGCCGCGCACGGCTTCCTCGGCCTGGTCGGCGATGTTGCGCACCGCGGCCTCCAGGCCCATCGACTCGTCGTAGTTGAGGTCGATGAAGTGGCGGTCGAAGCCCGGGCGGTCCAGGGTCATGATGGTCCGCCACTTCGCCGGCGAGATCACCGGAGTGGTGAGGATCGCCTGGTTGGCATGGTGCGGGGCTTCCTCGAAGATGTTCTGCTCGACGCCCAGGCAGGTTTCCAGGGACATCACGATGGCTTCGCGCAGCGGGTCGATCGGCGGGTTGGTGACCTGGGCGAATTGCTGGCGGAAGTAATCGTACGGAGAGCGGATGCGCCGGGAGAGGATCGCCATCGGCGTATCGTCGCCCATGGAGCCCACCGCTTCCTGGCCCTGCTCGCCGAGCGGACGCAGCACCTGGTCACGCTCCTCGAAGGTGACCTGGAACATCTTCATGAATTGCTTGAGCTGGTCGGCGTCGTAGCTGGCCACGCCATGGTCGTCGTCCAGGGTCGCCTGGATGCGCAGGGCATTCTGCCGCAGCCATTGCTTGTAGGGATGGCGCGACTTCAGGCGGTTGTCGATGTCGTCGCTGTGCAGGACCTGGCCGGTCTCGGTGTCCACCGCGAGGATCTGCCCCGGACCGACGCGACCCTTGGCGATGACGTCCTCGGGCTTGTAGTCCCAGACGCCGATCTCCGAGGCCAGGGTGATGTAGCCGTTCTTCGTGGTGACCCAGCGCGACGGGCGCAGGCCATTGCGGTCGAGCAGGCAGACGGCATAGCGACCGTCGGTCAGCACGACGCCGGCGGGGCCATCCCAGGGCTCCATGTGCAGCGAGTTATACTCGTAGAACGCGCGCAGGTCGGCGTCCATGGTCTCGACGTTCTGCCAGGCCGGCGGGATGATCATGCGCAGGCCGCGGAACAGGTCCATGCCGCCGGTGACCATCAGTTCGAGCATGTTGTCCATGCTCGACGAGTCGGAGCCGACGCGGTTCACCAGCGGGCCTAGCTCTTCCAGGTCGGGGATCAGTTCGTTGGTGAACTTGGTCCGCCGCGCCTGGGCCCAGTTGCGGTTGCCGGTGATGGTGTTGATCTCGCCGTTGTGGGCGAGGAAGCGGAAAGGCTGCGCCAGGGGCCATTTCGGCAGGGTGTTGGTGGAGAAGCGCTGGTGGAATACGCAGATCGCGGTCTGCAGGCGCTCGTCGCCAAGGTCCGGATAGAAGGCGGCCAGGTCGGCCGGCATCATCAGGCCCTTATAGATGATGGTCTTGTGCGAAAAGCTGCAGATGTAGTGGTCGCTGTCGGCGGCGTTGGCCACCGACGAGCGGCGCCGTGCGCTGAACAGCTTGATGGCGAAGTCCTGGTCGCTCAGGCCGGCGCCGCCGATGAACACCTGTTCGATCTGCGGCAGGCGCTCCAGCGCCAGGCGGCCGAGAACGCTGGTATCGATCGGCACCTTGCGCCAGCCGACCAGCTCCAGTCCGGCGGCGACGATCTCGCGATTCATGTTCTCGCGTGCCGCCTCGGCTTTCACCGGGTCCTGGTTGAAGAACACCATGCCCACCGCGTATTGCTCGGGCAGGTCGACAGAAAAGGCTTCCCTGGCGACGGCACGCAGGAACAGGTCGGGCTTCTGGATCAGCAGCCCGCAGCCGTCCCCGGTCTTGCCATCGGCATTGATCCCACCGCGGTGGGTCATGCAGGTCAGTGCTTCGATTGCGGTTTGCAGAAGTTGATGGCTCGGCTCGCCCTGCATATGGGCGATCAGGCCAAATCCGCAGTTATCCTTGAACGTTTCAGGATGGTACAGACCTGCTTTCATAAGGAACTCTCACCGGCAAAACTTTTTTAGTCATCTACTTCGCCTGTCACCCGCTCATGCGGCGAGTTTTCGACAGGCAAAGGGAGGCCATTGTACATAGGTGCACAAGGCCTCACAAATTTTGCGGCGAGAAAATGAAATTCAATGTCGCCAAAATGAAAGACGAAACCCACCAGTCATGCTAACGACTAGCGAGTTTCGTCAAGAGGCGACGACAGGTCGGATCAATGCGCCTGGCCGATCTCCTGCTGGATGCTGGCGAAGGTACGCGGCCACGGCTTGCCGGCCTGCACCTTGGACGGCAGTTTTTTCACTGCGGCCAGGGCGGCGGCACGATTCGGGAAGCTGCCATAGGTGACGACGTAGAACGGCTTGCCTTGCAGGGTTTTCTTGAAGTAGCGGAAATCGCCGCCGCCCTGCTGGCGAATGAACGCCTGGGCATTGGCTTCGGAGCCGGTACCGAGGATCTGCAGGGCGAAGTTACCACCAGACTGGTTGCGATACCACTGGCTTCCCGCACCGCCACCGCTGGCCGGCTTGGCGGCCGGAGCCGGGGCCGGCTTCGCCGCGGCGGTGGTGGCCGGCTTGCTCGCCGCCGGCTTGGCCGGAGCGGGGGCCGGGGCCGGCTTGCTGGCCGGAGCGCTGGCGACCGGCGCGGCCGGTGCCGGGGTCTGCGCCGGAGTCGGGGTCGCCGCAGGCGCGGTCGGTTCGGTCGGCGCCGGCGGCACCGGATGCATCGGCGTGACGCCGTTGTTGGCCAGCGGCGTCACCGGAGGAGCCGAGCTGGAAACGGTAGGCGGCACCGCGGCGGACGGCAGGCCGCCTTCGTCGTCGCCACCTTGCCCGGCGGCCTGGGCCAGCGGCTCGCGAATGACCGGCTGCGACTCGCCGACCAACGGTAGCGGCAACGGCTGGCTGGAGCCGTTGAACTCCACGGCCGGGCCGCTGCCCGGCTGCTGGGCCTGGGCCGGCGTAGCGCCATTCATGGACAATTCGGTAGAGGCGGTCTGCGGCGCCTCCGGCTTGCTCTTGCCTTGCATGAACCAGGCGGCGATCACGCCGATGGCCACGACCGCAAGAATCACCAGATGCTTCTTGGGCAAGTTGAAAGACCCTCCGGTTGCCTTGCGCGCTGCGCCACGATTGGCCAGCATCGCTTCGATCAGGGCATCGCGGGCGACCTGGTTGATCGCTCCCGGCCAGCCTTCCGACTGCTCGTGGATGTCCACCAGCAGGTCGTTGGAAATCAGCTCGATGCCCTGCCCGGCGCCCTCGAGACGCTGGGCCAGGTAGTCGCGGGTTTCCTCTTCGCTGTATGGCTGCAACTCGATGGCATGGAAGCGCTCCTCACCCTCGGAAAACACCTCCAGGCGCGGCAGCAACGACGGCTCACCGAACAGGAATACATGCAGGCGTCCCTCGTTGGTGCCGGAAGCCAGCAGCAACAGCACTTCCAGCGCGCTGTCCTGGAGCTGCTCGGCATCGTCCACCATCAGGTAGACGTCCTGCCCGGTGATCGCCAGCTGCGCCACCTTGGTCAGGATCGCCTCCAGGCTCGCCTGGTTGATGCTCAGGCCCTGCGCCACCTGGCGCAGCAACGAAGTCTCGTCGGCGGCGGTGCGCGCCGAGATCACCACGCTGAGGACCGCATCCTTGTTGGTGCTGGCCACCAGCGCCTGGCGCAGCAGGGTCTTGCCGCTGCCCAGGGGCCCGGTGACCAGCAGCAGGAGCTGGCTGTAGCGGGCCAGATGGTGCAACTGGCCGAGCACCGGCTTGCGCTGCGCCGGGAAGAACTTGAAACCCGGAACGCGCGGCGCGAACGGGTCGTGACTGAATTGGTAGTGGCCCAGGAAGGCCTCATCGGCATGCAAGCTGGTCATGGGACCTCATTCATCTCCAAGCTGGTCGGCCAAGGCCCGATAGTCGGTGCGCAGGGTCGCGTCCAAGATCTCACGGGGAAAATCGCCGGTGACCACGGCATTCCCCAGTCCTTGCAGCAAAACCAGACGCAGGCGGCCATCGAGCACTTTCTTGTCGACGGCCATGTGTTCCATAAAATCTTCCGCCGTCATCTCGGCCGGCGGTACCACGGGCAGGCCAGCCCGGCGCAGCAGACGGATACCGCGATCGCGCTCGGCGGCGCTCAGCCAACCCAACCGATGCGACATCTCGAGTGCCATCACGGTTCCCGCCCCTACCGCTTCGCCGTGCAACCAGACGCCGTAACCTTGCTGGGTCTCGATCGCGTGACCGAAGGTATGGCCGAGGTTCAGCGTGGCACGCACGCCCGACTCGCGCTCGTCGGCGCCCACCACGCGGGCCTTCGCCGCGCAAGAGCGCTCGATGGCCTCGGTGACAACGGTCGGCTCCAGTGCCAGCAAGGCATCCATGTGCTCTTCCAGCCAGGTGATGAACGGTTCGTCGCAAATGAAACCGTACTTGATCACCTCCGCCAGCCCGGCGGACAGCTCGCGGGACGGCAGCGTCTTCAGCGACGCGGTGTCGATGACCACCGCCTGGGGCTGGTAGAACGCACCGATCATGTTCTTGCCCAACGGATGGTTGATCCCGGTCTTGCCGCCCACCGAGGAGTCGACCTGGGACAACAGGGTGGTCGGCACCTGGATGAAGTTGACCCCACGCTGGTAGCAGGCCGCGGCGAAACCGGCCATGTCACCGATGACGCCGCCGCCCAGGGCGATCAGGGTAGTCTTGCGGTCATGCCGCTCCTTCAGCAGGGCATCGAAGATCAGTTGCAGGGTTTCCCACTGCTTGTAGGCCTCGCCGTCGGGCAGCACCACAGGGGTGACCTCGTGGCCTTGCAGTGCCTTGAGCAGGGTTTCCAGATAGAGAGGAGCGACCGTTTCGTTGCTGATCACCGCGACCCGGCGACCGACGATATGCGGCGCGAACCAGCGGGCGTCGCCCAGCAGGTTTTCACCGATGTAAATGGGATAGCTACGCTCGCCTAGATCGACGTGAAGTGTGCGCATGAGGCCCCCAGACAGGAAAGGGCAATAGAATAACGCAATTCGCCGCGCCTCAGCGGGGCGGCAACTTGCGCAGGCGTTCGAGAATTTCCTGGACGACCAGGCGCGGCGGCCTTTCGTCGGTCTCCACCACCACATCGGCGATTTCGCGGTAGAGCGGGTCGCGCAGCGCCATCAGGTCGCGGAGGATCTGTCCCGGGTTGGGCTTCTGCAACAAGGGGCGGTTGCGGTCCCGCGCCGTGCGCGCGATCTGGTGCTCGACCGAGGCATGCAGGTACACAACCCGGCCACCGGCGCGCAGCACCTGGCGGTTACCGTCGCGCATCACCGCCCCGCCGCCGGTGGCGATCACCATACCGTCGGCGGCGCAGAGTTCGGTGAGCATGGCCTGCTCGCGCTCGCGGAAACCGACCTCGCCCTCGACATCGAAGATCCATGGGATATTCGCGCCGCACCGCTGTTCGATCTCCTTGTCGGAGTCCTTGAACGCGAGATGCAGCTCCTTGGCGAGCAGGCGCCCGATGGTGCTCTTTCCAGCACCCATCGGGCCGACGAGGATCAGGTTGACCACGTTGTTCGATATCAGCGACCGATTGCGATGGCCTGATTATTCATGATCCGCGGTGTCAGGAAAACCAGAAGTTCGTTTTTCGTATCGGAGACCGTATCGCGGCGGAACAAACGGCCCAAGTAAGGCAGGTCACCGAGGAAGGGTACCTTGTCGACAGCCTTTGTCTGGGTGTTGCTGAATACACCGCCGATAACGATGGTTTCACCATCGTTGACCAGAATCTTGGCGTTAACCTCGTTCTTGTTGATCGGAGGAACTCCATTCAAAGCATTCTGGAAGTCGGGAGCATCCTTGGTCACCTTCACCTCAACGATGATCCGATTGTCTGGAGTGATCTGCGGCGTCACCTCCAGAGAAAGAGCGGCCTCCTTGAACGAGGTGCTGGTCGCACCACTGGAACTGGCCTCCTGATATGGGATCTCCGATCCCTTTAGGATCTTCGCGGTTTCCTTGTCAGAAGTTACGACCTTGGGTTGCGAAACCACTTCGCCGTTCCCGGTTTTCTCCATAGCCGATAATTGCAAGTCAAGAATGATGTTATCGGTGATAAAGCCAATACCGATACCGGAACTAGCATCCTTGGCCCCCATATCCACAAATGGGGTCGGAGAATTATCTCTGGTCGGGAACGTACACTGCCCCTGGAACGGCCCGCAGTTGTAACCTTCCTTATCCTTGATGCCCATGTTGCCGTTCTTGCCGTAGCTGTTCCAGTTGCCATTGTGGTAGGCACCACCCCAACGCACACCAAGACTCTTGTCGTACCCCACGTTGGCCTCGACGATACGGGCCTCGATCATCACCTGACGAACCGGGATGTCCAACTGGGAAACGATTCGGCGTAGCTCGTCCAGCCGCTCCTGCGGCTGATAGGCAATGATGCTGTTGGTACGGTCATCTACGGTAATCGAACCACGAGAATTTTCTTTCTCTTCGCCACTACTAGTAACCGACTGGAACAGCTTGGCGATGTCCGCGGCCTTGGCGTAGTTCACCTGGATCAGTTCCCGACGCAGTGGCGCCAACTCGGCGATCTGCTTCTGCGCTTCCAGCTCCTGGCGCTCACGGGCGGCGATCTCGTCGGCCGGGGCCACCAGCAGCACGTTGCCGAGCTTGCGCTTGTCCAGGCCCTTGGTCTTCAGCACCAGGTCCAGCGCCTGGTCCCACGGCACGTTCTGCAGGCGCAGGGTGATATTGCCCTGCACGGTATCCGAGGCCACCAGGTTCAGGTCGGTGAAGTCGGCGATCAGCTGCAGTACCGAACGCACGTCGATGTCCTGGAAGTTCAGCGACAGTTTCTCACCGGTATAGGCGAAATTGTCCTTCTTGCGCCGCTCGGCGTCTTCCGTGGTCATCGGCTTGATGCTGACGGTCAGGCGATTGTCGGTCTGGTAGACCAGATAGTCGTAGAGCCCGCTCGGTTCGATGGTGATGCTGGTACGGTCGGATTGCGCGCTGGCGTTGACGAACTGCACCGGCGTGGCGAAGTCCTTGACGTCCAGGCGAACCCGCAGCGCATCCGGCAGCTGGGTCTTGGCGAAGTCCAGGCGGATCTTGCCGCCCTGTTCTTGAATATCCGGGCTCAAGGTCGGGTCGGACAGGTCGATGACCACGTTGCCCTCGCCCTTTTCGCCACGCTGGAAATCGATGTTGCGGATGGCACGACCCGCCGGCACGTACGGCTTGGGCTTGATCGGCTGGGCATAGCTAGCCGGAGCCGGGCTTGCCTTGACCGGAGCGGCGGAAGCGACGCTGGCGCCGGCCGGCGAATTGCCGACCACCACGAAGAGGTTGTTGCCTTCCACCCGGGTGGTGTAGGACGACAGCGTGGTCAGGTTGATGATCAACCGTGTGCGATCCTTCGCCTCGACCACCGTGACGCTGCGCGTATTGCCCACGCTCAGCTCGCGATTCTTGGTGCCGAGTTTGTTCTGCACCCCCGGCAGATCGAGGGCGATTCGCGCCGGCTGCTCGATGGTATAGCCACGCGGCGCGGCGACGGGCTCGTCGAACTGCAGCTTTAGCTCGACCCGGTCGCCAGGCAGTGCCGCCACGTCGAGTTTCTCCAGGTCCGCGGCGAGCAATGCCGGCGCGAACATGGCGGCCAGCAAAGCGATCCCGAGGCGCGAGAGGCCACTGTTCATCGTCCGACTCCGTTGTACAGACTGCTGTTGGTTATGCATGTTTTTCCCCGCCCTCAGGAGCGTTCCTTGAGAGTCAGGCTGCGCGGACGCTCCAGCCAGTTCCCCTCTCCGTCAGGAACGATTTCAATCACGTCTATTTTTCCTTCGCTGATGCCGACGACCTTGCCGTCGTTGCGTCCCAGGTAGTCCCCGACCCTCACCCGATGCACGCCACCTGCGCCCTTCACCAAGGCGAAGGTACCCTGGGCGTTGGACAGTGTGCCGACCATCTCGAAGGTTTCGATGTTGAAACCTTCCAGGAACTGCTTGACCCGTGTCTCGTCGGGTTTAACCACCTTGTTGCCTTTCTGCCGCACGGTCAGGTCGATCTTCACCGGCGGCTGGAACGGACTACGCAGGTTCGAAGCGCTATAAGTAAAAGCTTCATATGGCTGAAACTTCGGCAGAGGCTCGATATTGCCCTTAGGTCGAGCACGTACCTCGTTCATATAGGCTTGAAGATCGCCGAACTCGGAATTCGCGCCGCAACCGGCAAGCATGGTGAGCAGCAAGCTGCTCAGAATCAGGCGGGCTCTCATTTCTTCAGCCCCTTGTCGTTGTAGCGGTAGGTCTTGGCCAAGATGCTCATGCGCAGCTTCGAGGTGTTATCGGGCGAAGCCGGCTTGATCTCGAAGTCATGCAGGGTAACGATCCGCGGCAGGCTGGACACGCCGCTGACGAAGGTCGCCAGGTCGTGGTAGCCGCCGACCACGCTGATCTGGATCGGCAGCTCGATATAGAACTGCTGAGTGACTTCAGGGAGCAGCTTGATCTCCTCGAACTCCAGGCCGCTGCCCAGACCGGTACGAGTGATGTCCTCGAGCAGCCCGGGTACCTCGGTGTCGCTGGGCAACTGCCGCAGCAAGGCGCCGAAGGACTCCTCCATCTCCTTCATCTGTGCCTTGTAGGCTTCCAGGTTCGCGGCCTGGAACGCTTTGGTAGCAAATTGCTGCTTGAGCGATTCTTCTTGCGCAGCCTGCTGTTCGAGCTGTGTTTGCAAGTCACGGAGATGGAAGTTGTAGCCCAGCGCCAGGACCGCCGCGGTCAGCAGCACGCAGACGATGACCTTGACCGCCGCCGGCCAGGAACCGATGTTGTTCAGATCGAGGTCGTTTACGTCGATCTTGCGCAGACTTTCCAGGGAACTGGCCAGACTCATTTCTTGGCTCCTTGCGCAACCCCATGCTTCGCCTTGGCGTCTTCCTCGCCGGGCTGCGTCTGCTGCACGGTCAGTTGGAACACGTTGGCCTGGTCCACCGCGCCCTGGGTCACCGCCTTGACCTCGTTCAGGGTCGGGGCGGTCAGCCACTCGGACGCGTCCATGTTGCGCATGAGATTGGAAACGCGGTTGTTGGACTCGGCTGCGCCGGCGATGGCGATGTTCTTGCCGGTCATCTTCAGGTCGGTGAAATACACGCCGTCGGGCAAGGTCCGCACGAGCTGGTCGAACACCCGACCAATGATCGGGCGGTTGCCCTGCAGGTCCTGAATGATCTTCATCCGCTCGAGCAACTGCTGGCGCCGCGATCTCAACTCGCTGATTTCCTTGATCCGCGCATCCAGCACAACGATCTCCTTGCGCAGGAAGTCGTTGCGCGCGCCCTGATGCTCAATCGCAGTGTTGAGATATTGGCCACCAAGAAACACCAGTGCGCCGGAAACCAAAAGGACGCCGCCAAGAATCACCAGGAACTGCTGCTTGCGCTGCTCGCGCAGCTCTTCGCGCCAGGGTAGAAGGTTGATCCGTGCCATCAGTCGAAACTCCTCAACGCCAGGCCGCAGGCGATCATCAACGCCGGAGCGTCGCTGGCCAGGGCGCCGGCATTCACCTTGCCGTTCAGCGCCATGTCGGCGAACGGGTTGGCGACCAGGGTCGGGGTGCCGATCTTCTGCTGGATCAACCGATCGAGATCCTGGATAGACGCCGTACCGCCCGCCAGGACGATGTAGTCGACGTCGTTGAACTGTCCGGCGGCGAAGAAGAACTGCAGCGAGCGGGAAACCTGCTGCACCACGGCGTCCTTGAACGGACGCAGAACTTCGCTGTCGTAGTCATCCGGAAGACCGCCCTGCTTCTTGGCGAGACCGGCTTCCTCCACCGAGAGTCCGTAACGCCGCTGGATCTCCTCGGTGAGCTGGCGACCGCCGAACAGCTGTTCGCGGGTATAGATGGTGCGTCCGTTGTGCAGGACGCTCAGGGTGGTCATGGTCGCGCCGATGTCCACTACCGCCACGGTCAACTGGTCGGTGTCGGCACCCAGCTGGCTGCTCAGCAGCGCATAGGAGCGCTCCAGCGCGTAAGCCTCGACGTCGACCACCTTGGCGGTCAGGCCGGCCAGCGCCAGGGCCGCTTCGCGAACCTCGACGTTCTCTTTCCGACAGGCGGCCAGGAGTACGTCCACGCGCTCAGGATTGCGCGCGGAGAGTCCCTGGACCTCGAAGTCGATGGCGACTTCCTCCAGCGGATAGGGGATGTACTGGTCGGCCTCGATCTTCAGCTGGTTTTCCAGTTCATCCTCGGAAAGCCCGGCCTCCATCTCGATGGTCTTGGTGATCACCGCCGAACCGGCGACGGCGACCACGGCCGACTTCAGGTTGGTTTTCGCCTTGACCAGCACCCGTGACAACGCCTGGCCGACCCCTTCCAGCTCGACGATGTTCTTTTCCACGACTGCATTCGGCGGAAGCGGCTCGACGGCATAGGCCTCCACTTTGTAGCGGCCTCCGGAGCGGCTCAACTCAAGGAGCTTTACCGAGGTCGAGCTGATGTCGATCCCCAGCAAGGTGTTCGCTTTCTTCTTTATGAGCCCTAGCACGACCAATTCCCTATTAGCGTTCAATACTTACGAACGATTCTTCTTTTTTCACATTAGATACCAGAGCCGAAGGCCAGGCAAATGGCTAGGTCACAGAAAAATTGCTTATAATGTGAACAGCTTTTGCCTTTTTCCTGTCCTATTCGCTTAACTCTTTCTTTTTCCTGGAAATCCGAATCTACCCATGCGCCTGCTGAAGTTCCTGTGGTGGACTTGCGTCACCCTGATTTGTGGAGTGCTGCTCAGTTTCAGCGGCGCCTATCTCTATCTGAGTCCCAGCCTGCCCTCGGTGGAAGCTCTGCGTAACGTCCAGCTGCAGATCCCCCTCAAGGTCTACAGCGAGGACGGCAAGCTGATCTCCGAGTTCGGCGAGATGCGCCGGACGCCGATCCGCTTCGCCGACATCCCGCAGGACTTCATCCATGCCCTGCTGTCCGCCGAGGACGACAATTTCGCCAACCATTATGGCGTCGATGTGAAAAGCCTAATGCGCGCCGCCGCGCAATTATTGAAAAGCGGTCACATCCAGACTGGCGGCAGCACCATCACCATGCAGGTAGCGAAGAACTACTTCCTTACCAATGAAAGAAGCTTCTCGCGAAAGATCAATGAAATCCTCCTGGCCCTGCAGATCGAGCGACAGCTGACCAAGGACGAGATCCTCGAGCTCTACGTCAACAAGATCTACCTGGGCAACCGTGCCTATGGCATCGAGGCTGCCGCACAGGTCTATTACGGCAAGCCGATCAAAGACTTGAGCCTGGCCGAGATGGCGATGATCGCCGGCCTGCCGAAAGCGCCCTCGCGCTACAACCCGCTGGTCAACCCGACCCGCAGTACGGAGCGGCGCAACTGGATCCTCGAGCGCATGCTCAAGCTCGGCTTCATCGACCAGCAACGCTACCAGGCCGCCGTCGAGGAGCCGATCAACGCCTCCTACCACGTGCAGACCCCCGAACTGAATGCGCCCTACATCGCCGAGATGGCCCGTGCCGAGATGGTCGGCCGCTACGGCAGCGAGGCCTATACCGAGGGCTACAAGGTCATCACCACGGTCCGCAGCGACCTGCAGAACGCCGCCAGCCAATCGGTCCGCGACGGCCTCATCGACTATGACCAGCGCCACGGCTACCGCGGCCCGGAGACCCGCCTGCCGGGCCAGACCCGCGACGCCTGGCTCAAGCACCTGGGCCAGCAGCGCAGCATCGGCGGCCTGGAGCCGGCGATCGTCACCCAGGTGGAAAAGAGCGGGATCATGGTGATGACCCGCGACGGCAAGGAAGAAGCCGTGACCTGGGACAGCATGAAATGGGCCCGCCCCTTCCTCAGCAACAACAGCATGGGCCCGATGCCGCGCCAGCCCGCCGACGTGGCCCAGGCCGGCGACCAGATCCGCGTGCAGCGCCAGGAAGACGGCACCCTGCGCTTCGTACAGACTCCCGCCGCACAGAGCGCGCTGATCTCCCTGGACCCGAAGGACGGGGCGATCCGCTCGCTGGTCGGCGGCTTCTCCTTCGAGCAGAGCAACTACAACCGCGCGATCCAGGCCAAGCGCCAGCCGGGCTCCAGTTTCAAGCCGTTCATCTACAGCGCGGCCCTGGACAACGGCTTCACCGCCGCCAGCCTGGTCAACGATGCGCCGATCGTGTTCGTCGACGAGTACCTGGACAAGGTCTGGCGACCGAAGAACGACACCAATACCTTCCTCGGCCCGATCCCGCTGCGCGAAGCCCTGTACAAGTCCCGCAACATGGTCTCGATCCGCGTCCTGCAGGGCCTGGGCATCGAGCGGGCGATCAGCTACATCACCAAGTTCGGCTTCCAGCGCGACGAACTGCCGCGCAACTTCTCCCTGGCCCTGGGTACCGCGACAGTCACACCGATGGAAATCGCCGGCGCCTGGAGCGTATTCGCCAACGGCGGCTACAAGGTCAATCCGTACGTCATCGAACGCATCGAGAGCCGCGACGGACAGGTGCTGTACCAGGCCAATCCGCCCCGCGTGCCGGTGGAAGAACAGGTCGCTGCGCCGGATGCGGAAGACGCCGGGAAACCTGGCGACCCCGAGCATCCGGAGAGCGCCGAAGGCGAAGGTTCGATCGAAGCCCAGCAAGTCGCCGCCAAGGCCCAGACCACCTTCGAGCCGACCCCGGCCGAACGGATCATCGATGCCCGTACCGCCTATATCATGACCAGCATGCTGCAGGACGTGATCAAGCGCGGTACCGGGCGCCGCGCCCTGGCGCTGAAGCGCACCGACCTGGCCGGCAAGACCGGCACCACCAACGATTCCAAGGATGGCTGGTTCTCCGGCTACAACTCCGACTACGTGACCAGCGTCTGGGTCGGCTTCGACCAGCCGGAGACCCTGGGTCGCCGCGAGTACGGCGGTACCGTCGCGCTGCCGATCTGGATCAGGTACATGGGCTTCGCCCTCAAGGACAAGCCGATGCACACCATGGCCGAGCCGCCAGGCATCGTCAGCCTGCGCATCGACCCGGTAACCGGCCGTTCGGCCGCGCCGGGCACTCCCGGCGCCTATTTCGAGATGTTCAAGAACGAGGACACCCCGCCCTCGGTCAACGAACTGCCGCCGGGCAGCTTCCCTGGCAGCCCGCTGCCGGATGACGAAGGCGCGCCGATCGACCTGTTCTGAACCGGCGCCTGCGCTTCGTCGACGACGACGGAGCGCGAGGCGCAGGCAAAAAGAAACCCCGCCAAGGCGGGGTTTCTTTTTATCCGGCGGATCGATCAGCCGTTGAAGACTTCGTCCACCGATTTCAGCGGATAGTTCTTCGGATACGGCAGGGTAGCCACGCCGGTCTCGATGGCAGCCTTGGCCACGGCATCGGAAACCACGGTGATCAGGCGCTTGTCCATCGGCTTCGGAATGATGTACTCGCGGCCGAATTCCAGCTTGTCCACGCCATAGGCGGCGCAGACGTCCTCCGGGACCGGCTGCTTGGCCAGGTCGCGCAGGGCCAGGGCGGCGGCGATCTTCATCTCTTCGTTGATGCGCGTGGCACGTACGTCCAGGGCACCGCGGAAGATGAAGGGGAAACCGAGCACGTTGTTGACCTGGTTCGGATAGTCGGAACGTCCGGTAGCCATGATCACGTCGTTGCGGGTGGCATGGGCCAGTTCCGGCTTGATCTCCGGGTCCGGGTTCGAGCAGGCGAACACGATCGGGTTCGGCGCCATGCGCTTGAGGTCTTCCGGCTCCAGCAGGTTGGCGCCGGACAGGCCGACGAACACGTCGGCGCCCTCCAGGGCGTCGGCCAGGGTACGCTTGTCGGTCTCGGTGGCGAACACCGACTTGTACTGGTTCAGATCGTCGCGACCGGCGTGGATCACGCCCTTGCGGTCGATCATGTAGATGTTCTCGACCTTGGCGCCCATGCTCACCAGCAGCTTCATGCAGGAGATGGCGGCAGCGCCGGCGCCGAGGCAGACGATCTTCGCTTCTTCCAGCTTCTTGCCGGCCAGTTCCAGCGCGTTGAGCATGCCCGCCGCGGTCACAATGGCGGTGCCGTGCTGGTCATCGTGGAACACCGGGATGTCGCACTGTTCGATCAGCGCGCGCTCGATCTCGAAACACTCGGGAGCCTTGATGTCCTCGAGGTTGATACCGCCGAAGGTGATGGAAATACGCTTGACGGTATCGATGAAAGCCTGCGGGCTCTCGGCGTCGACCTCGATGTCGAACACGTCGATGCCGGCGAAGCGCTTGAACAGCACACCCTTGCCTTCCATCACCGGCTTGGAGGCCAGCGGGCCGAGGTTACCCAGGCCGAGAATCGCGGTGCCGTCGGAAATCACTGCCACCAGGTTGCCCTTGCCGGTGTACTGATAGGCCAGCTCGGCATCGCGGGCGATTTCACGCACCGGCTCGGCGACACCCGGGCTGTAGGCCAGGGACAGGTCCCGGGCGGTAGCGGTGGGTTTGGTCAGCTCGACACTCAGTTTTCCCGGACGGGGTTGTGCGTGATATTCGAGGGCAGCGGTTTTAAGATCGGACATTTGGGCACTTCCGCTTTATTGCTTGTTGGACAGACGGGGCGACCGAGCATACGCAAGAAGACGACGCCCCACAAGATCGTCAGGACCCGGCTGTCAAGACCTCTAGCGTACGACTTTAAGCCAATCGCCCGGACGGGGTTCACCGCTCGGATAAAGGTCATTCAGCAGACGCAGACGAGCCACGGAGTCACTCAATGACCCCTCGCCGCCAGCCGCCAATTGCTCCAGCGTCTGCCCCGCCTTGACCTGCACCAGATGCAGGCGTCGCGGCTGCGCCAGGGCCCGCTCCTTGTCGCGCAGCGGACGGAAGCTGCGGATCACGCTGAGGAAGCGGTCGTCCTGGGTCTCCAGGGAACCGACCTTGACCACGCCGACGAACAGGTAGGCGCGGTCGCCCTGGTAGATCACAGCAACCCGTCGCGCCGGGTTGCCTGGCACCACCGCCGTGTAGCCGTTCAGCCCGGCCTGCTTCAGCGACTCTTCCTGGGCCAGCCGTTGCCCGGCGTTCTTGCGCAGGAACTCCGCGGGCGTCAGGCGGGAATCATGGGGCACCAGCTTCATGCCGATGAACGACTGCTCGTCCGCCGGATAGCCAAGCAGGGCGCTGGGCTGGTTGAGGATCTTCCAGCCCGCCGGATAGCTCAGGGTGAAGTCCAGCTCGGCATGGTAGAAGTTCTGCCCGCGACGCACCCCGGCCGATGCCGAGTCGCCGAACGGCATGCCTTCCAGATGGCGAAGAAAGACCTCGCGCCCCACTTCCTGCTGTCCGTTGGCCAGCTGCCGGGCCGGGCCGACCACTTCCTGCAGGCGCCGGTCGTTGTCCGGATGGGTATCGAACAACCCGTGGTAGCCGCCGGCCTGTACCGCCTGGCCATTACGCGCGGCCTCTTCGCGAGCGAAGTCCTCCTGGTTCTTCAGCACCCGCACCACCTGGATCATCGCCGTCGGATCGTAGCCGGCGCGGGCCAGGTACTGGGCGCCGAGACCATCGGCCTCCAGTTCCATGTCACGCCCGTAGCCGCGGACGAAGGCCGTGCCGAGCACGTTGGCCAGGTCGCCGGCGGCGCCGACCCCGGTGCCGATCGCCACCGCCTGGCCAAGGATGTTCCAGGCGCTGGCCTGACTCTGCTGGCGCACGCTGTGGCGCGCCGTGACATGGCCGACCTCATGACCGAGCACCGCGGCCAGTTCGGCCTCGGAGCCAAGGTAGGCGATCAGTCCGCGATGGATATAGATGTAGCCGCCCGGCAGGGCGAAGGCGTTGATGTCCGGCGAATCGATGACGGTGAAATGATATTGCAGGTTGCTGCGGTGGCTGCTGCGGGCGACCCGCTCGCCTACCCGTTGCACGTAGGCCTGGAGCTTTTCATCGTTGTAGCGGGGGAACTGCTTGAGGATTTCCTGGTTGTAGCGAGCGCCCATGCCGAGTTCCTGCTGCTCGCTCATCATCACGAAATCGCTCTTGCCGGTGGCCGGGTTCACCGCGCAGCCGCCCAGAGCGCCGACTCCCAGCAACAGCAGCAGGAGCCAGGCGGTCTTCATGGCAACCATTCCAGCATCGCCGGATCGGTCACCGACATCTGCCAGCGCGCCTTGCCGGCCGGCACAGCGCCACGGCGGGAACGATCGACCACCCAGCCACGCACTTCCAGCGAACGTCCCGCCATCTGCATCACCCGTTTCGCATCGAACGCCTTGAGCACCTTCGGCTCGATCCGCAGGACCAGCGGACCGTCCATCTCCAGCCAGATACCGCCCCGGTTGCGTTCGACCTCGAGCACCCGCCCGCGGACCACGGCGAAGCCGCTCTGCGCCAGTCGATCGAGCGAAAGCACCGGCGAACGCTTCCATACACCCAGATTAGCCGAACGCGCGGCACGTTCCGCCGTTTGCTGACAGGCCGTCAGCTCGGTGTTCGGCGCGACCGCCACCAGGTAGCCCAGGCCCTCGCCGAGCAGGCGCGCCTCGAGGTTGGCGCCGCTGGCATCGAACAGGTGCGCCAGGGTCCGCCCGTAGTGATCGCGGGCCTGGCGGCCCGGCTGCAGCGCGAGACGCCCGTCGCTGGCCGATACCAGCGCCTGCAGCCGCTGCTTCGCGGCTTCGGCGAAGGGCTCGGTGGTGCGGCCGTTGTGCGCCAGTTCAGGCGCATTGATACCGATCAGCCGCACGCTGCGGCCATCGCGCAGGCGCACGGTATCGCCGTCCACCACCCGCGCCACCTCGACGTTCTGCAAGGCACCGGTAGGCCGGCAGGCCTCCGCCGCACCGGCGAAGGCGGAAACCACGGACATGAAAAAGGCGCCCACCAGGGACGCCTTTCTCGGTACAGCGACAAGTAGCATTGCGCGCGTTCGCGGCAAGCGGCTTACTTGGTGGCGCCGAATACGCCGAAACGCTGCTTGAAGCGGTCGATACGGCCGCCGGTGTCCAGCACCTTCTGCTTGCCGGTGTAGAACGGGTGGCATTCGGAGCACACGTCCAGGTGGATCGGCTTGCACAGGGTGGAACGGGTCTTGATGACGTTACCGCAGCTGCAGGTAGCTTCGATAGCTTCGTAAGTCGGATGGATGTCCGCTTTCATGATTCAATCCTCGAGGCGTTGTGTGCCGCCACCCAGCGCGTTTACCAGGCACCGCACGTAATTAAGGGCGTGGATCATACCAGACCGATTCATCTATGCAAGCGACCCCGCCCGCCGGTCGTCTGCTAACATCGCCGGCCCAGTCCTCGTTTCCTTCATCCCCGGAAGCCGCTGAGTGTCAGACCTGATCCTACGCCTAGCCCTGCCTTCGCCACTCCGCCGCCTGTTCGACTACCGCGCGCCCCGCGGCATTCCGCGCAGCGCCCTACAGCCGGGGATTCGCCTGCTGCTGCCGTTCGGGCGCCGGGAGCTGGTTGGCGTTCTGATAGAGGTGACGGACCGTTCCGAAGTACCCGAAGACAAGCTCAAGCCTGCCCTCAGGGTACTCGACGCCAAGCCGCCAATGCCGGCGCACCTGCTCGAACTCTGTCGCTGGACCGCCCAGTACTACCAGCACAGCCTCGGCGACACCCTGTCCTGGGCGCTGCCCAACCTGTTGCGCCAGGGCGAGCCGGCCGAGGCGCGCCAGCAGCGCTTCTGGCATGCCGCCGCGCAATCCAGCCTCGACGATCCGCGCCTGGCCCGGGCGCCGCGCCAGCGCCAGGCCCTGGCGATTCTCAAGCAGCATCCGCACGGGGTTTCCCATGAGTTGCTGAACCAATTGGAAATAAACAAGGACAGCCTCGACCTGCTCAAGGAAAAAGGCCTGGTCGAACTGGAGGTGCGGCGCCACAGCACCCCGCCGCGCGAAGGCGGCTGGCTGGCCCAGGCGGAGTTGCCGCTGAACCCCGAGCAGCGCGCCGCCTTCGAAGCGGTTCGCGCCAGCCACGGCGGTTTCCATTGCTTCCTGCTGGCCGGGGTCACCGGCAGCGGCAAGACCGAGGTCTACCTGCAACTGATCCGCGAAACCCTGGCCGCAGGCCGCCAGGCCCTGGTGCTGATTCCCGAGATCAACCTGGGCCCGCAGACCCTGGCGCGTTTCGAACGCCGCTTCAACGCGCGCATCGCCCTGCTGCATTCGGCCCTGACCGACCGCGAGCGCCTCGACGCCTGGCTCGCCGCCCGGGATGGCGAGGCCGACATCGTCATCGGCACCCGTTCGGCACTGTTCACGCCGCTGAAGCGGCCGGGACTGATCATCGTCGACGAGGAACACGACGCCTCCTATAAACAGCAGGACGGCCTGCGCTACCACGCCCGCGACCTGGCACTGGTACGCGCGCGCCTGGAGAACGTGCCGATCCTGCTCGGTTCGGCCACGCCCGCCCTGGAAAGCCTGCACAACGCCCAGGCCGGCCGCTACGGCCTGCTGCGCCTGACCCAGCGCGCCGGTGGCGCGCACCCGCCGAAGTTCATCCGCCTCGACGTGAAGAGCATGCCGCTCGACGCCGGCCTTTCCCGCCCGCTGCAACAGGCCATCGGCGATACCCTGGCGGCCGGCCAGCAGGTCCTGGTGTTCCTCAACCGCCGCGGCTTCGCTCCGACCCTGCTTTGCCACGACTGCGGCTGGATCAGCCAATGCCCGCGCTGCGACGCGCGGATGACCGTGCACCAGGGCAGCGGCGAGTTGCGCTGCCACCACTGCGACCACCGCCAGCGGCCGCCGATGAACTGCCCGCAATGCGGCAAGCTCGACCTGCGTCCGGTAGGCGCCGGCACCGAGCGCGCCGAGGAACGCCTGCGGATTCTCTTCCCGAACCATCCGGTGCTGCGCATCGACCGCGACAGCACCTCGCGCAAGCACGCCATGCGCGACCTCTTCGCCACCATCAACAGCGGTGAGCCATGCATCCTGGTCGGCACCCAGATGCTCGCCAAGGGGCACCACTTCCCACGGGTCACCCTGGTGGCGATCCTCGATGCCGATGGCGGCCTGTTTTCCGCCGACTTCCGCGCCAGCGAACGCATGGCCCAGCAGATCGTCCAGGTCGCCGGCCGCGCAGGACGCGCCGAGGAGCCCGGGCGGGTACTGATCCAGACCCACCTGGCCGATCACCCGCTGCTGGTCCAGCTCACCGAGGACGGCTACTTCGCCTTTGCCGAACAGGCCCTCAGCGAACGCCGCGCCGCCGGCCTGCCGCCCTTCGCCCACCTCGCCCTGCTGCGCGCCGAAGCGCACAAGCCGGGCCAGGCGGAAGCCTTCCTCGACAGCGCCTGCAGTGCCGCCGAGCAATTGCTCGAGCAGATGGGCGGACCGGAGGTGGAACTGCTCGGGCCGGTGCCCGCGCCCATGGAGCGGCGTGCCGGCAAGCACCGCGCGCAACTGCTGCTGCAGTGCATGAGCCGGGCGCCGCTGCATCGCCTGCTGACGCCCTGGCTGCAGAGCCTCGAACAGTTGCCCGGCGGGCGCCAGGTGCGCTGGTCGCTCGATATCGATCCGATCGACCTGTTCTGAGCGCCTTCCAGGAAGACGCCCCGCTTGACTGGGGTCAGCCGGAATCCGCGATGTCCGGCGCAAACTGTCGGCTAATCGCCGCAACGGTTGGCAACGCCTGTCCGCCCACGGATAATGCGCGGTTCTGAGCCTCGACCGGCCACCCCGCGCGCATCGCGGGGAGTGAACTTCGGAGCGCCGCATCCGCCGGCCCTTCCCCTGCCCGACCGTCGCGCGCCGCCCCTCTGCCCGCGAGCACGGAGAGAACGATGAAAGACACGATTCGCCAGCTGATCCAGCAAGCCCTCGACCAACTGACCGCGGACGGCACCCTGCCCGCCGGCCTGACCCCGGACATCCAGGTGGAGAACACCAAGGACCGTAGCCACGGCGATTTCGCCAGCAACATCGCCATGATGCTGGCCAAGCCGGCCGGGATGAAGCCGCGCGACCTGGCCGCCAGGCTGGTCGAGGCAATCCCCGCCCACGAGCAACTGGCCAAGGTGGAGATCGCCGGCCCCGGCTTCCTCAACTTCTTCCAGGATCACGTCTGGCTCGCCGCCAGCCTCGACCGCGCCCTCGCCGACGAACGTCTCGGCGTGCGCAAGGCAGGCCCGGCGCAGCGCGTGGTGATCGACCTGTCCTCGCCGAACCTGGCCAAGGAGATGCACGTCGGCCACCTGCGCTCGACCATCATCGGCGACGCCGTCGCGCGCGTCCTCGAGTTCCTCGGCGACACGGTGATCCGGCAGAACCACGTCGGCGACTGGGGCACCCAGTTCGGCATGCTGCTCGCCTACCTGGAAGAGCAACCGGTCGACGCCGAGGCCGAGCTGCACGACCTGGAGGTCTTCTACCGCGCGGCGAAGAAACGCTTCGACGAGTCTCCCGAATTCGCCGACCGCGCCCGCGAACTGGTGGTCAAGCTGCAGGCCGGCGACCCTGACTGCCTGCGCCTGTGGACCCGCTTCAACGAGATTTCCCTGTCGCACTGCCAGAAGGTCTACGACCGTCTCGGCGTGAAGCTGAGCATGGCCGACGTCATGGGCGAGAGCGCCTACAACGACGACCTCGCCCAGGTGGTCGCCGACCTGACCGCCAAGGGCCTGCTCACCGAAGACAACGGCGCGTTGTGCGTCTTCCTCGAAGAGTTCAGGAACGCCGAGGGCAATCCACTCCCGGTGATCGTGCAGAAGGCCGGCGGCGGCTACCTCTACGCCACCACCGACCTCGCCGCCATGCGTTATCGGCACAACGTGCTGCACGCCGACCGCGTGCTGTACTTCGTCGACCAGCGCCAGGCCCTGCACTTCCAGCAGGTCTTCGAAGTGGCGCGGCGCGCCGGTTTCGTTCCGGCCGGCATGGAGCTGGAGCACATGGGCTTCGGTACCATGAACGGCGCCGACGGCCGTCCGTTCAAGACCCGCGACGGCGGTACGGTGAAGCTGATCGACCTGCTGGAAGAGGCCGAGAGCCGCGCCTATGCGCTGGTCAAGGAACGCAACGAGCAGCGCGCCGAGCGTGGCGAGGAGCCGTTCGACGAGGTCCAGCTGCGCGAGATCGGCCGGGTGGTGGGGATCGACTCGGTGAAGTACGCCGACCTGTCCAAGCACCGCACCAGCGACTACAGCTTCAACTTCGAACTGATGCTCAGCTTCGAAGGCAACACCGCACCCTACCTGCTCTACGCCTGCACCCGCGTGGCCAGCGTCTTCCGCAAGCTCGGCCAGGGCCGCGAGCAACTGGGCGGGAAGATCGTCCTCGAGCAGCCCCAGGAGCTGGCCCTGGCCGCACAACTGGCGCAGTTCGGCGACCTGATCAACAACGTCGCGCTCAAGGGCGTGCCGCACCTGCTCTGCGCCTACCTGTACGAGTTGGCCGGGCTGTTCTCCAGTTTCTACGAGCACTGCCCGATCCTCACCGCCGAGGACCCGGCGCAGAAGGACAGCCGCCTGCGTCTCGCCGCGCTGACCGGCCGTACCCTGGAACAGGGCCTGGAGCTGCTCGGTCTGAAGACTCTGGAACGCATGTAATCGAACCCGCCCGAACAGGAGTCCGGGAACCCCCATGGCAAAGAAGAAACCCGCCCCCAAGCGCGGCGCCAGCCGCTACCAGGCGCCCGCCGCGAAGAACGGCGTTCCCGGCTGGGTCTGGCTGGTCGCCGGCCTGGCCATCGGCGGCTTCATCATGTTCCTGATGAAGCTCGAACCCGGGCGCAAGGACGTCCAGCGCGAACGCCCGGACGCCCAGCGCCCGGCCGCCGTGCAGGGCAAGCAGCCGCAGCAGAACGGCCAGGCCCAGCAGCCCGCGCAAACGCAGACGCCGGCCCAGGCCAAGCCGAAGTACGAGTTCTACACCCTGCTGCCGGAGTCCGAGGTCGTGGTGCCGCCGGAAGCGGTACCGGAGAAGGCCCCGCCGTCGCCCACCCCCGCCGAGCTGGCCAAGGCCGACGAAGCGCGGGCCAAGGCCGCACTCGCCGGGCAGGTGCCACCGCCGCTGCCGAAAGCGGTGGTCGCCGCTAGCACGCAGTTCTTCCTGCAGGCCGGCTCGTTCCGCAAGCAGTCCGACGCCGACCGCGTGCGCGCGCAGATCATCCTGCTCGGGCAGTCGGTGAACGTCGAGGCCGGCAACGTCCGCGACGAGACCTGGTACCGGGTGATGGTCGGCCCGTTCAACAGCCGCGACCAGTTGTCCCAGGCGCAGAAGACACTGTCCTCCAACGGCTTCAGCAACCTGCTGTTACAGCAACGCAAGGCCCGCTGAACGCGGGCCACGCCGTGCGTTCCGACGCACGGCGGTGCGTGCGGTTGAAAAGCCGCGGATCGCCCCTATATCTCCCAGCATTCCGGGCATTCGGCCCCGCAGTGTGGAGATTTCCCCCTTGACCACCATCGTATCTGTCCGCCGCAACGGCAAAGTCGTCATGGGCGGCGACGGCCAGGTTTCCCTGGGCAACACCGTGATGAAAGGCAACGCCAAGAAGGTCCGGCGCCTGTATCACGGTCAGGTACTGGCCGGTTTCGCCGGCGCCACCGCCGATGCCTTCACCCTGTTCGAGCGCTTCGAGCAGCAACTGGAGAAACACCAGGGGCACCTGGTCCGCGCCGCCGTCGAACTGGCCAAGGACTGGCGCACCGACCGCTCCCTGAGCCGCCTCGAAGCCATGCTCGCGGTCGCCAACAAGGATGCCTCGCTGATCATCACCGGCAACGGCGACGTGGTCGAACCCGAACACGGCCTGATCGCCATGGGCTCCGGCGGCGGCTTCGCCCAGGCCGCGGCCCTGGCCCTGCTGCAGCACAACGCCGAGCTGAGCGCTCGGGAAGTCGCCGAGACCGCGCTGAACATCGCCGGCTCGATCTGCGTCTTCACCAACCAGAACCTGACCATCGAGGAGCTGGACAGCGCCGTCTGAAGCGCTCGTCCCCCGCTGGAGTAAACGAATGTCCATGACGCCCCGCGAGATCGTCCACGAACTCAACCGCCACATCATCGGCCAGGACGACGCCAAGCGCGCCGTCGCCATCGCCCTGCGCAACCGCTGGCGACGCATGCAACTGCCGGCCGAGCTGCGCGCCGAGGTCACGCCGAAGAACATCCTCATGATCGGCCCCACCGGCGTCGGCAAGACCGAGATCGCCCGCCGCCTGGCGCGCCTGGCGAACGCGCCGTTCATCAAGGTCGAGGCGACCAAGTTCACCGAGGTCGGCTATGTCGGACGCGACGTCGAGTCGATCATCCGCGATCTCGCCGACGCCGCGGTGAAGATGCTCCGCGAACAGGAGATCCAGAAGGTCAAGTATCGCGCCGAGGACGCCGCCGAAGAGCGCATCCTCGATGCCCTGCTGCCGGCCGCGCGTCCCGCCATGGGCTTCGGCGACGAGCCGGCACGCGAGGACAGCAACACCCGCCAGCTGTTCCGCAAGCGCCTGCGCGAAGGCCAGCTGGACGACAAGGAAATCGACATCGAGGTGGCCGACAACCCGGCCGGCGTGGAGATCATGGCCCCGCCCGGCATGGAGGAGATGACCAACCAGTTGCAGAACCTGTTCTCCGGCATGAGCAAGGGCAAGAAGAAGACCCGCAAGCTGAAGGTCGCCGAGGCCCTGAAGCTGATCCGCGACGAAGAGGCGGTGCGCCTGGTCAACGAGGAAGAGCTCAAGGCACGCGCCCTGGAGGCGGTCGAGCAGCACGGCATCGTCTTCATCGACGAGATCGACAAGATCGCCAAGCGCGCCAACGCCGGCGGCGCCGACGTCTCCCGCGAGGGCGTACAGCGCGACCTGCTGCCACTGATCGAGGGCTGCACGGTGAACACCAAGCTGGGCATGGTCAAGACCGACCACATCCTGTTCATCGCCTCCGGCGCCTTCCACCTGAGCAAGCCGAGCGACCTGGTTCCCGAGCTGCAGGGCCGCCTGCCGATCCGCGTGGAGCTCAAGGCCCTCAGCCCGAACGATTTCGAGCGCATCCTCACCGAGCCGCATGCCTCGCTCACCGAGCAGTACCGCGAGCTGCTGAAGACCGAGGGACTGGCCATCGAGTTCGCCGAGGACGGCATCAAGCGCCTTGCCGAGATCGCCTGGCAGGTCAACGAGAAGACCGAGAACATCGGTGCCCGCCGCCTGCATACGCTGCTTGAGCGGCTGCTGGAGGAGGTCTCGTTCAGCGCAGCCGACCTGGCCAGCGAGCATAGCGACAAGCCGATCCTGATCGATGCCGGCTACGTCAACAGCCACCTCGGCGAGCTGGCCGAGGACGAGGACCTGTCCCGCTACATCCTTTGACCACCGCCGCCGCCACGGCCAGCACCGTGGCGGCGGGCCGCGCGGTCCCGAACCGGGGTATCCTTGTACTCCGCCCTTCCGCGAGTCCGATGCGATGCGTATCCCTTCCGCCATCCAGCTGCACAAAGCCTCGAAGACCCTGACCCTGCGCTACGGCGAGGACAGCTACGACCTGCCCGCCGAGTTCCTCCGCGTGCATTCGCCCTCGGCCGAGGTCCAGGGCCACGGCAACCCGGTATTGCAGTACGGCAAGCTGAACGTCGGCCTGGTCGGCGTCGAGCCCGCCGGCCAGTACGCACTGAAGCTGAGCTTCGACGACGGCCACGACAGCGGCCTGTTCACCTGGGACTACCTGTACGAGCTGGCGACCCGCAAGGACCAGCTATGGGCCGACTACCTGGCGGAGCTGGCCAGCGCCGGCAAGTCGCGCGACCCCGACGAGTCGGTCGTCAAGCTGATGCTCTGAAGCGCCGGGCCGAGTGCCCCTTCGCGGCACACGGCATCCAGGCGATTTTTCCCCGCTGCCCCGAACGAGGGCACGTCATTTGCAACATTCGCCCCGCAGACTGCCAGACCAGACATCCGGTCGGCGCGGTCGCCACGGCGAATGTCCTACCCTGCACGGCAGCAACGCTCTAGTCCGCAGGTCGGCCGCTCGCCGGGCCAGCCACGCCGGCCACCGATGCTTCTGCCAGCTTGCACGCCAGCGGAAACTCGCGTAACCAAGACGGTGCAGCCCCTTGTCCGGGTTCCCTTCCCTGACGTGCGTCCGCCCCGCCCTGAAACGTGCGGGTGGGCTGGTAGTCGAGCAGTAGCCGGCCGGACACCTGGTCCCCGGTTTCGTTGCGGTCCCCTGTTTCGCCTCGAACAATGGAGCGTTGCCGATGAGTCAAAAGAACAATAACGAGCTTCCCAAGCAAGCCGCGGAAAACACGCTGAACCTGAATCCGGTGATCGGCATCCGGGGCAAGGACCTGCTCACCTCCGCGCGCATGGTACTGCTCCAGGCGGTGCGCCAGCCACTGCACAGCGCCAGGCACGTGGCGCATTTCAGCCTGGAGCTGAAGAACGTCCTGCTCGGCCAGTCGGAGCTGCGCCCAGGCGACGACGACCGGCGCTTTTCCGACCCGGCCTGGAGCCAGAATCCGCTGTACAAGCGCTACATGCAGACCTACCTGGCCTGGCGCAAGGAACTGCACAGCTGGATCAGCCACAGCGACCTGTCGCCGCAAGACATCAGTCGTGGCCAGTTCGTCATCAACCTGCTGACCGAGGCGATGTCGCCGACCAACAGCCTGAGCAACCCGGCGGCGGTCAAGCGCTTCTTCGAGACCGGCGGCAAGAGCCTGCTGGACGGCCTCGGCCACCTGGCCAAGGACCTGGTGAACAACGGCGGGATGCCGAGCCAGGTGGACATGGACGCCTTCGAGGTGGGCAAGAACCTGGCCACCACCGAGGGCGCCGTGGTGTTCCGCAACGACGTGCTGGAACTGATCCAGTACCGGCCGATCACCGAGTCGGTGCACGAACGCCCGCTGCTGGTGGTGCCGCCGCAGATCAACAAGTTCTACGTCTTCGACCTGTCGCCGGACAAGAGCCTGGCGCGCTTCTGCCTGCGCAACGGCGTGCAGACCTTCATCGTCAGCTGGCGCAACCCGACCAAGTCGCAGCGCGAATGGGGCCTGACCACCTATATCGAGGCGCTCAAGGAGGCCATCGAGGTAGTCCTGTCGATCACCGGCAGCAAGGACCTCAACCTCCTCGGCGCCTGCTCCGGCGGGATCACCACCGCGACCCTGGTCGGCCACTACGTCGCCAGCGGCGAGAAGAAGGTCAACGCCTTCACCCAACTGGTCAGCGTGCTCGACTTCGAACTGAATACCCAGGTCGCGCTGTTCGCCGACGAGAAGACCCTGGAGGCCGCCAAGCGTCGCTCCTACCAGTCCGGCGTGCTGGAGGGCAAGGACATGGCCAAGGTGTTCGCCTGGATGCGCCCCAACGACTTGATCTGGAACTACTGGGTCAACAACTACCTGCTCGGCAACCAGCCGCCGGCGTTCGACATCCTCTACTGGAACAACGACACCACGCGCCTGCCCGCCGCGCTGCACGGCGAGTTCGTCGAACTGTTCAAGAGCAACCCGCTGAACCGCCCCGGCGCCCTGGAGGTCTCCGGCACGCCCATCGACCTGAAGCAGGTGACTTGCGACTTCTACTGTGTCGCCGGTCTGAACGACCACATCACCCCCTGGGAGTCGTGCTACAAGTCGGCCAGGCTACTGGGCGGCAAGTGCGAGTTCATCCTCTCCAACAGCGGCCACATCCAGAGCATCCTCAACCCACCGGGCAACCCCAAGGCACGCTTCATGACCAATCCGGAACTGCCCGCCGAGCCCAAGGCCTGGCTGGAACAGGCCGGCAAGCACGCCGATTCGTGGTGGCTGCACTGGCAGCAATGGCTGGCCGAACGCTCCGGCAAGACCCGCAAGGCGCCCGCCAGCCTGGGCAACAAGACCTATCCGGCCGGCGAAGCCGCGCCCGGAACCTACGTGCATGAACGATGAAAAGCGACCAGCCTGAAGAACTGCCGCAGGAGCGATCCGCGGCCTCCGCCGACGAAACCCCGCCAGCGCCTCCGGCGCGGCCCCGCGCCGCGCGGAAGCCGGCCAGGCCCCGTATCGCCGAGCCCGCGGCTGCGCCGCCGAGGACCCCGAGCATGCCCCAGCCCTTCGTCTTCCGGACCATCGACCTCGACGGCCAGACCATCCGCACCGCAGTGCGGCCGGGCAAGGAAGGAAGCACTCCGCTGCTGATCTTCAACGGCATAGGCGCCAACCTGGAACTGGTATTCCCCTTCGTCCAGGCGCTCGACCCGGAACTGGAGGTGATCGCCTTCGACGTTCCCGGCGTCGGCGGTTCCTCGACGCCCAGCGTGCCCTACCGCTTTCCCGGCCTGGCCAAGCTGGCGGCGCGGATGCTCGACTACCTGGACTACGGCCAGGTCAACGCGATCGGCGTGTCCTGGGGCGGCGCGCTGGCCCAGCAGTTCGCCCACGACTATCCGGAACGCTGCAAGAAGCTGATCCTCGCCGCCACTTCGGCTGGCGCGGTGATGGTGCCAGGCAAGCCGAAGGTACTGATGCGCATGGCCAGCCCGCGGCGCTACATCCAGCCCTCCTATGGCGTACACATCGCACCGGACATCTACGGCGGGGCCTTCCGCCGCGACCCCAAGCTGGCCATGGCGCATGCCAGCAAGGTGCGTTCGTCGGGCAAGCTGGGCTACTACTGGCAATTGTTCGCCGGGCTCGGCTGGACCAGCATCCACTGGCTGCATAGGATCCGCCAGCCGACCCTGGTGCTGGCCGGCGACGACGACCCGATCATCCCGCTGATCAACATGCGCGTGCTGGCCTGGCGCATTCCCAACGCCGAACTGCACGTGATCGACGACGGCCACCTGTTCCTGGTGACCCGCGCCGAATCGGTGGCGCCGATCATCATGAAGTTCCTCGCCGAGGAGCGCCGCCGCGCCGTCATGCACCCTCGTCCGTTCCTGCCCAAGACCGGCTGAACTGCTGCGCGGGCAACACCAGGGCAGCAGACACTGCTTCGTCATGGTGCAGGTGCATAGTCAATGTTCCGCAACGGCGCATGGCGCCTGGCTTCGCCGCGACAGCGCAAGCTCTGCGACGCCCCTCACGGCGTTGTGGTACAGCGCTTGCTGCCCCACTGTCGGGCGGCATCCTCCCTGTTCAGGCAGGTGTGCGGTTCTGCCCCGGGTGAAACGGAATTCACAGGCTATAACTGAGTATTCCGAGCCAGGGGACTATCGCCCATGGCATCCAGACTGTGGTCCTACGACGGAGTGTGGTCCATGCGAGAAAAACAGGAATCGGGTAGCGTGCCGGTGCCCGCCGAGTTCATGAGTGCGCAGAGCGCCATCGTCGGCCTGCGCGGCAAGGACCTGCTGACGACGGTCCGCAGCCTGGCCGTCCACGGCCTGCGCCAGCCGCTGCACAGTGCGCGGCACCTGGTCGCCTTCGGAGGCCAGTTGGGCAAGGTGCTGCTGGGCGACACCCTGCACCAGCCGAACCCTCAGGACGCCCGTTTCCAGGATCCATCCTGGCGCCTCAATCCCTTCTACCGGCGCACCCTGCAGGCCTACCTGGCGTGGCAGAAGCAACTGCTCGCCTGGATCGACGAAAGCAACCTGGACTGCGACGATCGCGCCCGCGCCCGCTTCCTCGTCGCCTTGCTCTCCGACGCCGTGGCACCCAGCAACAGCCTGATCAATCCACTGGCGGTAAAGGAACTGTTCAATACCGGCGGGATCAGCCTGCTCAATGGCGTCCGCCACCTGCTCGAAGACCTGGTGCACAACGGCGGCATGCCCAGCCAGGTGAACAAGACCGCCTTCGAGATCGGCCGCAACCTCGCCACCACGCAAGGCGCGGTAGTGTTCCGCAACGAGGTGCTGGAACTGATCCAGTACAAGCCGCTGGGCGAGCGCCAGTACGCCAAGCCCCTGCTGATCGTGCCGCCGCAGATCAACAAGTACTACATCTTCGACCTGTCGCCGGAAAAGAGCTTCGTCCAGTACGCCCTGAAGAACAACCTGCAGGTCTTCGTCATCAGTTGGCGCAACCCCGACGCCCAGCACCGCGAATGGGGCCTGAGCACCTATGTCGAGGCCCTAGACCAAGCCATCGAGGTCAGCCGCGAGATCACCGGCAGCCGCAGCGTGAACCTGGCCGGCGCCTGCGCCGGCGGGCTCACCGTGGCCGCCTTGCTCGGCCACCTCCAGGTGCGCCGGCAACTGCGCAAGGTCAGTAGCGTCACCTACCTGGTCAGCCTGCTCGACAGCCAGATGGAAAGCCCGGCGATGCTCTTCGCCGACGAGCAGACCCTGGAGAGCAGCAAGCGCCGCTCCTACCAGCATGGCGTGCTGGACGGGCGCGACATGGCCAAGGTGTTCGCCTGGATGCGCCCCA
>NZ_KV828464.1:245040-270486 GCF_001836405.1 Pseudomonas sp. HMSC057H01
CCGGCGTTCGACATCCTCTACTGGAACAACGACAACACGCGGCTGCCCGCGGCGTTCCACGGCGAACTGCTCGACCTGTTCAAGCACAACCCGCTGACCCGCCCGGGCGCGCTGGAAGTCAGCGGGACCGCGGTGGACCTGGGCAAGGTGGCGATCGATAGCTTCCACGTCGCCGGCATCACCGACCACATCACGCCCTGGGACGCGGTCTATCGCTCGGCCCTCCTGCTGGGCGGCCAGCGCCGCTTCATCCTGTCCAACAGCGGGCACATCCAGAGCATCCTCAACCCTCCCGGAAACCCCAAGGCCTGCTACTTCGAGAACGACAAGCTGAGCAGCGATCCACGCGCCTGGTACTACGACGCCAAGCGCGAAGAGGGCAGTTGGTGGCCGGTCTGGCTGGGCTGGCTGCAGGAGCGCTCGGGCGAGCTGGGCGACCCTGACTTCAACCTTGGCAGCGCCGCGCATCCGCCCCTCGAAGCAGCCCCGGGCACCTACGTGCATATACGCTGAAAGACCCGGCCCGGGCGCCTGGAGCCGGGCACCTCGATCCCCAGAAGAAGTCCGGATGAAGACACGCGACCGTATCCTCGAATGCTCGCTGTTGCTGTTCAACGAACAGGGCGAACCCAACGTCTCGACACTGGAAATCGCCAACGAACTGGGCATCAGCCCGGGCAATCTCTACTACCACTTCCATGGCAAGGAACCGCTGGTGATGGCGCTGTTCGAGCGGTTCCAGGCCGAGTTGGCGCCGCTGCTCGATCCGCCCGAGGAGGTGCGCCTGGGCGCGGAGGACTACTGGCTGTTCCTGCATCTGATCGTCGAGCGCCTCGCCCACTACCGCTTCCTGTTCCAGGACCTGTCCAACCTGACCGGGCGCCTGCCACGGCTGGCTCGCGGCATCCGTACCTGGCTCGGCGCGCTGAAGCGGACCCTGGCCACCCTGTTGGCCCGCCTAAAGACCGACCGGCAGTTGCGCAGCGATGCGCCGGCACTCGGGCAACTGGTCGAACAGATCACCCTGACCCTGCTGTTCTCCTTGGATTACCAGCGGGTACTGGGCAGCAAGGGCGAGGTGCGCACGGTGGTCTACCAGATCATGATGCTGGTCGCCCCGCATCTGCGCAGCGAGGCCCAACGCTCGGCGGAAAGCCTGGCGCAGCGCTACCTGGGACCGGAATGAAAAACGCCCGGCGAGTGCCGGGCGTGTGCGTTGCCGCCAGGACTCAGCCCTGGCTGCTCGGCGTCGCCGGAGCGTTCGCTGCCGGAGCGCTGGCAGCCGGTGTGGCGGCGGGGGCAGCGGGCGCGCTCGAAGACGCGGCGGGAGCGGCCGGTTTCGCCGCGGCGGGCTTGGCGGCCGGCTTCTTCGCCGCAGGCTTTTTCGCAGCCGGCTTGGCGGCAGGCTTCGCCGCGGGCTTGGCGGCGGTCGCAGCGGCCGGCTTGGCTGCCGGCTTCGCGGCGGGCTTGGCTGCGGCAGGTTTCGCAGCAGGCTTCGCCGCAGCCTTGGCTGCCGGCTTGGCCGCCGGTTTCGCGGCGGCCTTCGCAGCCGGTTTGGCGGCGGGCTTGGCTGCCGGCTTGGCGGCCGCGGTCTTCGCTGCAGGTTTTTTCGCCGCGGGTTTCGCCGCAGGCTTGGCGGCGGCCTTGGCTGCCGGTTTAGCTGCCGGCTTGGCCGCTGCGGTTTTCGCCGCGGGCTTGGCAGCCGGTTTCGCCGCAGGCTTGGCCGCTGCCTTCGCCGCCGGCTTGACGCTGACGCCGGTGAGTTTCTCGATCTGCCTGGTCAGCGTATCGACCTTGCCGTGCAGCTCCTTCACCTCGTTGCGGCTCGGCACGCCGAGACGCGAGATGGCGCTGTTCAGGCGCTTGTCGAAAGCTTCCTCGAGCTCGCTCCACTTGCCAAGCGCACGATCCCGAACCTCGTCAACCTTGCTCTTCGCAGAGCGGGCGGAAGCCTTCGCCGCACCGACCTGCGCGTCCACATCGGACTTCGCTTCTTTTTCAGCCTTCTCGCCGTCTTTCACCAAGGTCTCGAACAGCTTGCTGCCGTCCTTGCTGACCTTCGAGTAGGCCCCCAGACCAGCCAGCCAGATCTGCCGCGAGTATTTCTCGATCTCGCCGATCCAACTGGACTCTTTTTCGCTCTTCTTCTTGCCAGCCATCCTGCTCTCCTTATTGGGTTCTCGCGACACGCTCGAGCACTGCGCTCAGCTCATCCAGCTTAGCAGAGAGTGCTTCGACATCGTTCCGGGAAGGTATGCCTATCCGGTTCAACGTGCTAGCGACACGGCTGTCGAATGCCTGCTCGATCCTGTCGAGCTGGTCTTCGACTTTTCCCTTCACCGAAGAGAGGCCGGTCTTGACACTGTCATTGGCCGAATCGACCTGACTTGTGACCAGCGATTTGCCTTTTTTCTCCAGGGCTTCGCCAGCTTTCACCAATTCCTTGAAGTAGTCGCTGCCTTCGGTGCCCAGGCGGGAATACGCACCCAGGCCGGCAAGCCAGATCTGGCGGGCATAGTGGCGGATCTCGGAGACCAGGGAAGTGGATTCGGAAACGGTCTTTTTCTTCAGGGCAATCTTGGCCATGGGGCACCTCACGCTCGTTGGGTTGAAGAAACCGCAGGCGCCGCCGGAACGCTGGCAGCGTGAGAGCAAGGTATCGGGGAAAATTAGAAACCGCATACTAAGCGGAAGATGGGCGCCGCCAGGACGGCGAACGCCCGGCGGGATCAGGCCAGCGCCTTGTCCAGCGCCTTCTCGATCTCGCCCTTGAGCAGGCCGCTCATGGCCGACAGCATCAGGCCGAGCTTGACGTCCACCGCGACCTTGTCCGCCCCCACCGCGATCCTGCCGTCGACGCCGCTGCGCTTGAAGGTCAGCTCGTCGCCCTGCCATTCGCACTGCACGCCGTGCTCCTTCGCCAGACGTTCGGCCAGTTTCTCCGCCTTGGCCCGTGCGGCGTCCAGCCCCAGGCTGTGCGGACGTTCGATGTGGATACGCGACATGGATCGACTCCTGATTGCAGATCGGAAAACTATACTCGGCCAGACAAAACACCGCACCCGCGCCGTCGGACGGCGGCACAGCACTTTCCCCACATCCTGTTAGAATGCCCGGCATTCTTTCCAGGTGAGAACGTCATGAACGATCCCCGCAAAGGCGCCGACGCCGAACCCACCACCCACTTCGGCTACCAGAACGTTCCGGAAAGCCAGAAGGCGAAGAAGGTCGCCGAGGTCTTCCACTCGGTGGCGGCCAAGTACGACCTGATGAATGACCTGATGTCCGGCGGCATCCATCGCCTGTGGAAGCGCTTCACCATCGAGCTGTCCGGCGTGCGCAGCGGGAACCGCGTGCTCGACATCGCCGGCGGCACCGGCGACCTGACCCGGCAGTTCTCGCGCCTGGTCGGCCCGACCGGCGAGGTGGTGCTGGCCGACATCAACGCCTCGATGCTCAAGGTCGGCCGCGACAAGCTGCTCGACAAGGGCGTCTCCGGCAACGTCAGCTTCGTCCAGGCGGACGCCGAGAAGCTGCCCTTCCCGGACAACCACTTCGACTGCGTGACCATCGCCTTCGGCCTGCGCAACGTCACCCACAAGGACGAAGCGATCCGCTCCATGCTGCGCGTGCTCAAGCCCGGTGGGCGCCTGCTGGTGCTGGAGTTCTCCAAGCCGAGCAGCAACCTGCTGTCCAAGGCCTACGACGCCTATTCGTTCAGCCTGCTGCCGCTGATGGGCAAGCTGGTCACCAACGACTCCGAGAGCTATCGCTACCTGGCCGAGTCGATCCGCATGCACCCCGACCAGGAAACCCTGAAGGCGATGATGGTGGAAGCCGGCTTCGACCGCGTGACCTACCACAACATGACCGGCGGCATCGTCGCCCTGCACCGCGGTATCAAGCCTTAACCGGGGGCGCGCCGATGAGCTCGCTGCTGATCCAGGCCGTGCTGGCCGCCGCCGAAACCGGCATCAATCGCGTCCTGCGCCTCGACGGGACAGCGCTGCCGCGCCTGCGCAGGCTTTCCACCAAGGTCATCGAGGTCGACTGCCTGAGCCCGCCGCTGCGGGTCTTCATCCTGCCCGCCGGCGACGGCCTGCACTTCGCCGCGCAGCATGAGGCGGAGGTCGACTGCACCTTGCGTGCGCCGGCCGGCAACCTCCTGCACCTGGCCCTGGCGCGCGACAAGACCCGCGTCCTGCACAGCCCGGAAGTCAGCATGGACGGCGACAGCGCGGCCCTGCTGGAACTGGCCGGCATCCTGCAGAGCCTGGAGCTGGACTGGGAGTACGAACTGTCGCGCTGGCTCGGCCCGCTCGCCACCCAGGTGCTCGGCAGCGGCCTGCGCGACGCTTCGCGCTGGAGCGCGCAGAGCCTGCACAGCCTGCGCCTGAACCTGGCCGACTACCTTGCCGAGGAAAGCCGCACGCTGGTCGGCCAGCACGAAGCCGAAGCCCGCTTCGCCGAACTGGACCAGCTGAAGCTGGCCCTCGATCGTCTCGACGCGCGCGTCGGACGCCTCAGCCAAAAGACCAAGCCCGACGCATGAAGCTCCTCGCTTTCCGCCGCCTCCTGCGCATCCAGCGCGTCGTCATCCGCTACCGCCTGGACGACCTGATCCTCGAACTGCCGATGCTGCCCTGGTGGCTGCGCCTGCTCGGTGCCACCCTGCCCTGGCGCTGGCTGCCGCGGCGCAAGCTGGAACTGACCCGCGGCGCGCGCCTGCGCCTGGCGCTGCAGGACCTCGGACCGATCTTCATCAAGTTCGGCCAGATTCTCTCCACCCGCCGCGACCTGCTGCCCGACGACATCGCCAACGAACTGGCCTGGCTGCAGGACAAGGTGCCGCCCTTCCCGCCGGAGCTGGCGGTCAAGCGCATCGAGGAACAACTGGGCGCGAAGATCGAACAGGTCTTCGCCCGCTTCGAACGCGAACCGCTGGCCTCTGCCTCGGTGGCCCAGGTCCACGCCGCGCGGCTGAAGAGCGGCGAGGAAGTGGTGGTGAAGGTGATCCGGCCGAACCTGGAACCGGTGATCCGCTCCGACATCGCCTGGCTGTTCATCCTCGCCCGCCTCGCCGAGCGGGTCTCCAGCGAGGCGCGGCGCCTGCACCCCGTGGAAGTGGTCAGCGACTACGAGAAAACCATCGTCGACGAACTCGACCTGCTCCGCGAGGCAGCCAACGCCTCGCAGCTGCGGCGCAACTTCGAAGGCTCGCCGCTGCTCTACGTGCCACAGGTCTACTGGGACTGGTGCCGGCCCAAGGTGCTGGTGATGGAGCGCATCTACGGCATCCCGGTGACCGACCTGGAAACCCTGCGCGACCAGCGCACCGACTTCAAGGCACTGGCCGAGCGCGGCGTGGAGATCTTCTTCACCCAGGTGTTCCGCGACAGCTTCTTCCATGCCGACATGCACCCCGGCAACATCTTCGTCAGCACCCGCGCGCCCTGGAGCCCGCAATACATCGCGGTGGACTGCGGCATCGTCGGCAGCCTGACCGACGAGGACCAGGACTACCTGGCGCGCAACCTGATCGCCTTCTTCAAGCGCGACTACCGCAAGGTCGCCCAACTGCATATCGACTCCGGCTGGGTCCCGGCGGAAACCAAGGTCAACGACTTCGAGGCGGCGATCCGTACCGTCTGCGAACCGATCTTCGAGAAGCCGCTGAAGGACATCTCCTTCGGCCAGGTCCTGCTGCGCCTGTTCCAGACCGCGCGTCGTTTCAACATGGAGATCCAGCCGCAACTGGTGCTGCTGCAGAAGACCCTGCTGAACATCGAAGGCCTCGGCCGCCAGCTCTACCCGGAACTCGACCTGTGGGCCACCGCCCAGCCGTTCCTGGAGCGCTGGATGCGCGAACGGGTCAGCCCGAAGCAGTTGCTGCGCAATTTCCAGCAACAGGTCGAGCAGGTGCCGCACCTGTCGCAAATGGCCCGCGACACCCTCGAACGCCTGTCACAACCGCACGCCCACAATGCGCCGCCGCCGGAGTGGAAAGGTTCCCGCCACGACTGGCTCGGGCGCCTGGTGGGCGCGGTGCTGCTGGTCGGCGCCGCCGAGGTCGGCCTGGGTCAGCAGCTGGAAGCCTGGCCGGCGTGGGTGATGCTGGCCGGCGGGGTGTTCCTGATCCTGCGCCGCTAGCGCCGCGCACGGCCACTAGGCCCGCGCCGATAGCCAGTCGCGCTCCCGGCTGGCACACTACTCCCATTTCCGCCGGAAACGCACGCAACGTACCGGCAACGAACGTGGAAAGACCATGAAAGACTGGCTGGATGAGATTCACTGGAACGCCGACGGCCTGGTCCCGGCGATCGCCCAGGATCACGAGACCGGGCGCGTGCTGATGATGGCCTGGATGAACCGCGAGGCGCTGGCCCTGACCGCCAGCGAGAACCGTGCAATCTATTGGTCGCGTTCGCGTGGCAAGCTGTGGCGCAAGGGCGAGGAGTCCGGGCATGTGCAGAAGCTGCACGAACTGCGCCTGGACTGCGACGCCGATGTGGTCATCCTGATGGTCGAGCAGGTCGGCGGGATCGCCTGCCATACCGGCCGGGAAAGCTGTTTCTACCGCGTCTTCGAGAACGGCGCCTGGAAGACCATCGATCCGGTGCTGAAGGACCCGGACGCCATCTACGAACACGCAGGACACCACCATGAGTGACACCCTGACCCGTCTGGCGGCGGTGCTTGAGGAGCGCAAGAACGCCGCGCCCGACAGCTCCTACGTGGCCAGCCTGTACCACAAGGGCCTGAACAAGATCCTGGAGAAGGTCGGCGAGGAGTCGGTGGAAGCCATCATCGCCGCCAAGGATGCCGCGGCCAGCGGCGACTGCCAGGACCTGATCTACGAAACCGCCGACCTCTGGTTCCACTCGCTGGTGATGCTCTCGGCCCTCGGCCAGCATCCGCAAGCCGTGCTGGACGAACTGGAGCGCCGCTTCGGTCTTTCCGGCCACGCCGAGAAAGCCGCCCGCCAACCATCGGCCTGAACCTATACATTGCGAGGAATACGACATGGGCATTTTTGACTGGAAACACTGGATCGTCATCCTGATCGTCGTGGTACTGGTGTTCGGCACCAAGCGCCTGAAGAACCTCGGTTCCGACGTCGGCGAAGCGATCAAGGGCTTCCGCAAGGCGGTGAACACCGAGGAAGACGACAAGAAGGACCAGCCCGCCGCCCAGCCGGCCCAACCGCTGAACCAGCCGCACACCATCGACGCCCAGGCGCAGAAGGTCGAAGAGCCGGCGCGCAAGGACTGACGGGTAGCCATCGATGTTCGGAATCAGCTTCAGCGAACTGTTGCTGGTCGGGCTGGTCGCCCTGCTGGTGCTCGGCCCCGAGCGCCTGCCGGGCGCCGCACGTACCGCCGGCCTGTGGATCGGCCGCCTGAAGCGCAGTTTCAATACCATCAAGCAGGAAGTGGAACGGGAAATCGGTGCGGACGAGATCCGCCGGCAACTGCACAACGAGCACATCCTCTCGATGGAGCGCGAAGCGCAGAAGCTGCTGGCCCCGCTGACCGGCCAGAATCCCCCGCAGGAAACCCCGCCGCCGGCGGCCGAGAGCCCGGCGCCGAGCGTACCCACGCCGCCGCCGACCAGCACGCCTGCGGTTCCGCCCGCGGACGCCGCGGCACCGCCGGCAGTCGCTGCCTCCACTCCCCCTTCGCCACCGTCCGAGACGCCGCGTAATCCATGAGCGCCGATAAACCCGAGCAGCCCGAGCACGACCAGGAAATGCCCCTGGTCTCGCACCTGACCGAACTGCGTACGCGCCTGCTGCGCAGCGTGGCGGCGATCTTCCTGATCTTCGCCGGCCTGTTCTACTTCTCGCAGAAGATCTACACCCTGGTCTCCGAGCCGTTGCGCCGCTTCCTTCCGGAAGGCACCAGCATGATCGCCACCGACGTCGCCTCACCGTTCCTCGCGCCGTTCAAGCTGACCATGGTGGTGGCGCTGTTCCTCGCCATGCCGGTGATCCTCGCGCAGGTCTGGGGCTTCATCGCGCCCGGCCTGTACAAGCACGAGAAGCGCGTGGCGCTGCCGCTGCTGGTGTCCAGCATCATCCTGTTCTACGCCGGGATGGCCTTCGCCTACTTCCTGGTGTTCCCGATGATCTTCCACTTCTTCGCCAGCGTGACGCCCGAGGGCGTGGCGATGATGACGGACATCAACAGCTACCTGGACTTCGTCCTGACCCTGTTCTTCGCCTTCGGCGTCGCCTTCGAGATCCCGGTGGCCACGGTGCTGCTGATCTGGATCGGGGTGGTCGACGTCGAGTACCTGAAGAAGATCCGCCCGTACGTGATCATCGGCTGCTTCGTGGTCGGCATGGTCCTGACCCCGCCGGACATCTTCTCCCAGACCATGCTCGCGGTGCCGATGTGGCTGCTGTTCGAGATCGGCCTGCTGTTCGGCCGCCTGGTACGCAAGCGCGGCGAGCATCCGGACGACCAACCGGCCAGCGACGGCGACCAGCCTCCGGCCACCCGCCAGTGAACCTGCTGCTCCTCGACGACGCCGACTTCGTGTCGGCGGATCGTGCGGTCCTGCACGATCGCCGCCTCAAGCACCTGCACGAAGTGCACCGCGCCGAGAACGGCGACACCCTGCGGGTCGGCCGCCTCGGCGGCTGGATGGGCGAAGGCCGCCTGCTGAAGCTCGACGCCAGCGAGGCGACCCTGGAGGTGCGCTTCGACCAGCCGCCGCCGGCCAAGTTGCCGATCACCCTGCTGCTGGCCTTGCCGCGACCGAAGATGCTCCGCCGGGTGTTGCAGACCATCGCCGCAATGGGCGTACCGAAGCTGGTGCTGCTGAACAGCTACCGCGTGGAAAAGAGCTTCTGGCAGACCCCGTTCCTCGACCCGGCGGCGATCCGCGAGAACCTGGTCCTCGGCCTGGAGCAGGCCCGCGATACGGTGCTGCCGGAAATCATCGTCGAGAAGCGCTTCAAACCCTTCGTCGAAGACCGCCTGCCGGCCCTGGCCGCCGGCAGTCTCGGCCTGGTCGGCCATCCCGGTCCCTGGCCGGCCTGTCCGCGCGCGGTGGAGAAGCCGGTGACCCTGGCGATCGGCCCGGAAGGCGGCTGGATTCCCTACGAGGTCGACAAGCTGCGCGAAGCCGGACTGCATCCGGTGCAGCTCGGCGAACGCATCCTGCGCGTGGAAACCGCGGTCAGCGCCTTGCTTGCGCGGTTGTTCTGAAAAAACTCCGGTAAAAGACTGAAGGTTTTCCTCGCCCGGCCGACATCCTCTGTCGCGCAGGGCTCCGCACGACAACCATAAGACCTCGCCCGCCGGCCATGTACCGGCCCTCCGCGCCCGCACGCCGGACGCGACGACGCTGAGCCATTACCTGTTCCGCCACGCCATGGGGCTGCCAACCCAGGGTGTCGCACTGCCTGGAGTAATGACGATGTACGATTGGTGGGTTCTCCAACTGGCCAAGCTGAGCGTCAGCCGCAAGCTGATGGTCGGTTTCGGTGTCCTCCTCGCGCTGCTTCTGCTGGTGGTGATCAGCAGCAACCGCACCCTCACGCACCAGACCGCCCTCAGCGAGCAGCTCGCCGAAGTCGCCAGCCTGATGGAACAGGCCCAGCAAGCCGAACAAAGCCGCCTGGCATTCGAAGCCGGCAGCGACCCGCGCCAGGCCGAGCAGGTCCGCCAGACCCTGGCCGGGATGCTCCAGCGCCTGCAGGCGCTGCGCCACAGCGAGCTTGACCCGGCCGCCCTGGCCCACCAGGCCGAAGCCATCGAAGCCTACCGCAAGGCCTTCGACGACCTCGCCGCAGCCGATCAGCAACGCAGCGCCGCCCGTGGTGTGCTGGTGGGCACTGCACAGCAGGCGCTGGACAGCTTCGCCCGCCTCGAGGAACTGATGGACGCCAGCCTCGCGCAGCAGGCCGGCGACCCGCAGGCCTTGCAACGCAGCCGTGCGGTGGCCGACCTGCACCAACAGTTGCTCATGGTGCGTTACCAGGTGCGCGGCTACGTCTTCGAGCGCAGCGACAAGGCCGAGCAGGCCGCGTTCGCCGCGTTCGACGCCCTCCGCCAGGCCGCCACGACGCTGCGAGGCCAATTGCCCGGCGAGGCCGATGCGGCGCTGGAACAGGCCATGGGCAGCCTCCAGGGCTATCGTGGCGGCATCGAGCAGTTCCGTGCCGGCGTCGTCCGCACGCGCCAGGCGCAGCAAGCGATGCAAAGCAGCACCCAGGATATGGCCCGGGCCGGCCGGACCCTCACCGAAGCCGGTCGCCAGTTGCGCGAGAGCACCGCCAGCCGCGACCGCGCCAGCCTCTGGCTGATCGCCGCGCTGGCCCTGGCCTTCGGCTGCGTCGCCGGCTGGGCGATCAACCGGCAGATCGTCCGGCCGCTGGACGAAGCCCTCGCGCAGGCCGAGGCCATCGCCGCCGGCGACCTCGGCAAGCGTTCGCAGAATCCCCTGACCCTCCAGCGCCGCGACGAACTGGGCCAGTTGCAGCGAGTCATGCAGCGCATGGGCGACAGCCTGCGCGAGCTGGTCGGGCGGATCGGCGACGGCGTCAGCCAGTTGGCCAGCTCCGCCGAGGAACTCTCGGCGGTCACCGAGCAGACCCGCGCCGGGGTCAACAGCCAGAAAGTGGAGACCGACCAGGTCGCCACCGCCATGCACGAGATGGCCGCCACCGTGCAGGACGTCGCGCGCAACGCCGAGCTGGCCTCCCAGGCCGCTCGCCAGGCCGATGAAGAGGCGCGCCAGGGCGACGCGGTGGTCGACCAGGCGGTGACGCGCATCGAGCGCCTGGCTACCGAAATGGACGTTTCCAGCGAAGCCATGGCGCGCCTGAAGAACGACAGCGAGCAGATCGGCAGCGTCCTCGACGTGATCAAGTCGGTGGCCGAGCAAACCAACCTGCTGGCGCTCAACGCCGCCATCGAAGCGGCACGCGCCGGCGACGCCGGACGCGGCTTCGCGGTGGTCGCCGACGAGGTCCGTGGCCTGGCCCAGCGCACCCAGCAGTCCACCGCCGAGATCGAGGGCCTGATCCAGCGTCTCCAGCAGGGCGCCGGTGAAGCCGCCGAACGCCTGGAGAACAGCCGCTCGCTGACCGCCAGCACGGTGGAACTGGCGCGCCGCGCCGGCGCCGCGCTGGACAGCATCACCCGCACCGTCTCCGACATCCAGAACATGAACCTGCAGATCGCCACTGCCGCGGAGCAACAGAGCACGGTGGCCGAGGAGATCAACCGCAGCGTCCTCAGCGTGCGCGACGTCGCCGAGCAGTCGGCCGCCGCCAGCGAGCAGACCGCCGCCTCCAGCGGCGAGCTGGCGCGCCTGGGCACGCAGTTGCAGGCGCAGGTGGGACGCTTCCGCCTGTAACATCCCGAGAGGATCCTCCTTGCATCGGCAGCCCCTCCCGTCCATCGAAAGCGGACAGGAGGGGCACCTTTGCGTAGGATCAGGCTTTCGCCTTTTGGGAGATGACGCCATGCGCCCGATGACCATCGATATCGACGAACTGGCCTTCGCCCTGGATACCCCGGGAATCGACCACTACCTCGACCTGCACAGCGGCAAGGTGCTGCTGATCTCCGCCGAGGCGCCCGATCCCGAACTGGACGCATTGCTGGAAAACGAGCCGGAACGCCTGCTGCTGATCGACCCGCTGAGCACCACCCAGTCGCTGGGACTGATGCAGGATTTCCTCCGCGAGGTGGAAGAGCCGCACGCCTATGCGACGCTCGCCAACGCGCTGCAGAGCCGCAAGCCGTTCAAGGCCTTCAAGCACTCTCTGATGGAGTACCCGGAACTGTTGCAGGACTGGTACCGCTACCAGAACGAGCGCCTGCGCGAATGGGCGCTGGACTGGCTGGAGGACAACGATATCCAGCCGGCCGCGCGGCAGAGTCCGACGTCGCTCCTGCCGCCGCCGGGCAAGCCGTTCGCCTAGCGCGGTACTAGAGGACCTGGCGGAGGAAGGCCTGGGCCCGCGGGTCCTGCGGATTGTCGAAGAACTGCGCCGGCGGCGCGTCCTCCAGCAGCTTGCCGTGGTCGAAGAACAGCACGCGGTCGGCCACTTCGCGGGCAAAGCCCATCTCGTGGGTCACGCAGACCATGGTCATGCCTTCCACGGCCAGGGTCTTCATGACGTCGAGGACTTCGCCGACCATCTCCGGATCGAGCGCCGAGGTCGGTTCGTCGAACAGCATCACCTTGGGGTCCATGCACAACGCGCGAGCGATCGCCACGCGCTGCTGCTGGCCGCCGGACAGGCGCGAGGGATATTCGTCGGCCTTCTGCCCGATACCGACCTTGGCCAGCAGCGCCCGCGCCTTGGCCTCGCGCTCGGCCTTGCCGCGTTTGCGCACCACGCGCTGGGCCAGGCAGAGGTTCTCGAGCACGGTCATGTGCGGGAACAGGTTGAAATGCTGGAACACCATGCCGACTTCGCGGCGGTAGGCATTGATGTCGGTCCTCGGGTCGGCCAGGTCGACGCCGTCGATGCTCACCGAGCCTTCGTCGAACTCCTCCAGGCCGTTCAGGCAGCGCAGGAAGGTCGACTTGCCGGAACCGGACGGACCGATCACCACCAGCACCTCGCCCCTGGCCACGCGGGTACTCACGTCGTCCACCGCGCGCACTACCTGGCCGCGGGTATCGAAGACCTTCAGCAGGTTGCGTACTTCAATCACTTTGTCCGAGCCTCCGCTCCAGTCGGGATGCCATGTGCGAAAGGGGCAGGTTCAACAGCAGGTACAGCGCGGCGACGCAGAACCAGATCTCGAAGGTGGAGAACGAGGTGGTGATCGCCTCGCGGCCGCTCTTGGTCAGTTCGGTGATGGCGATCACCGAGACCAGCGAGGTGTCCTTGACCAGGCTGATGAACTGCCCGGCCAGCGGCGGCAGCACGCGCTTGAAGGCCTGCGGCAGGATCACGTAGCGCATCGACTGGCCGGCGTTCAGGCCCAGGGAGCGGGCGGCCTCGTTCTGTCCGCGGGCGATGGACTGCACGCCGGCCCGGATGATCTCGGCCACGTAGGCGCCGGTGAACAGCGCCAGCGCCGCGACCCCGGCGAACTCGCGGGACAGGTTGAGCACGGTGCCGATGAAGAAGTAGAAGATGAAGATCTGCACCAGCAACGGCGTGCCGCGCACCAGCTCGACGTAGATCGTCGACAGGTCGTGCAGGGTCGGGTTCTTCGACAGCCGGCAGAGGCCGGCAACCAGGCCGATCGCCAAGCCGATGGCACCGGACACCAGCGATAGCCAGAGAGTGGTCCACAGGCCCCAGAGCAGTGGGCCGGCGGCCCAGTGGCGGGTCACCCCGACCGCGTCGCCCTCGGCCACGTCGTCGCCTTCGGAGAATTGCAGGCTGTCCTGGGCGACGGTCACGACCTGCTTCTCGCCGCTCTCGCCAAGCAGCGTGACGCGCGCGTCCCTGCCCTGTTCCTCGATAGCCTCGACCCGGCCGATCTCGTTGGCCCGCAACGGCTCCTCGGCCTGGTAGGCGAAGTACTGCGGAACGCGGTTCCAGCGCCATTCATAGGAAATCAGCGAGGTGGAGAACCACAGCGCCCAGGCCAGGACCAGCAGGATCAGCCCGGTCAGCAGGTGCCAGGGCCAGACGGAACGTTTCTTCTTGGTCACGGAAACTCTCTCGAACGATGGAATGCGCAGGTACGACGGCCCCCTTCGCGGGGGCCGTCAGCGGTTCATTCCATTTCCTTCAGCCACTCGGTGTTCTTGAACCACTTGTCGTGGATGCGCTGATAGGTGCCGTCTTCGCGGATCTGATGGAGGAAGTTGTTGATGAAGTTGATGCTGTCGTAGTCGCCTTTCTTCAGGCCGAACGCCAGCGGCTCGTAGGTGAACGGCTGGTCGAGGTAGACCAGCTTGCCGGCGCCGAACTTGCTCACCGCCACCACGTTGTAGGGCGAGTCGTAGATGAAGGCGTCAGCCTTGCCGTTGACCACGTCCATCACCGCTTCCGGCTCGTTGTCGAAGCCGTGGTACTTGGCCTTGCTGATCAGCTTGCGGGCAACGATCTCACCGGTGGTGCCGATCTTCGAGGTGATGCTGTACTGCGGATCGTTCAGGTCCTTGTAGGACTTGATCTTGCCTTCCAGTTCCTTGCGCACCAGCAGGGTCTGGCCGACCACGATGAAGGGCTCGGAGAAGTTCAGGCGCAGGTTGCGCTCCTGGGTCAGGGTCATGCCCGAGCCGATCATGTCGAACTTGTCGGTCAGCAGCGCCGGGATGATGCCGTCGTAGCTGGTGGAGACCAGCTCCAGCTTGACGCCCATGGACTTGGCCATGGCCTTGAGCAGGTCGACTTCGAAGCCGATGATCTGGCCGCGCTTGTTGGTCATCTCGAACGGCATGTAGGTCGGGTCCATGCCGACCCGCAGGGTGCCGCGCTTGACCGCGTCCTCCACCGCGCCGGCCGCCTGGACCGAAGCCACGCCCACCAGGGCGCAGACGCCCAGAACCAATGAAGCAAGATACTTTTTCATTCCCCAATCCCCAGCAGTCTTAGAAACACAGTCGTCGAACGGATGCTCTCGTCGTGTCGCCGTCCCGGGCGGGCAGCAGGCCATGACCGGCTGCGCAAAAGGCGGCCGATAGTACCTCAGCTGGCGAACGATACGAGACTTTCTGGATTGCCGGCGCAGGGTAACAGCAGCGCCGCACGGGGAAAACAGGCAAGAAACAGACCATGCCCCCGGCGGCGTTCCGCCGGGGGCATGGGATCAGGACTGGGCGGCGGGCAGCAGGCCGGCGTCGCCGGGCACTACCTGGGCCAGCGGTACGCTGGCGGCGTGGGGGTCGTCCGCCTCGGCCTTGCGCCAGCGGCCGAGCCAGTCGTCGCGGTCCTCTTCCCAGACCCGCGTATGCAGGCGCGAAAGTGCTACCGGGTCACTCAACAGGGCCAGGCGCGTGGCGCCGTCGAGCTGTTCCGGGCCCTTCTCGATGGCCTTGCCGATACGCTCGCCGCGCACCGTCTCGATGGCTTGCGCACGGTTGTGGCGAGCCGTGCCCATGGCGCAGGCCAGGGCGTTGAGCAACGGATCGACGGCGGCCTTGAGGAAGCCATCCTTGAGCGCATGCCAGCGGTTCTCGTAGGTGTACTCGTCGGTGGCGCGCAGCTCGCGCGGCGTGTCGTACTCCTCCGGGATCAGGAACAGCTTTTCATCGCGGGCGCGCAGGCCCAGCTTCACCCGGCTGGAGATCACCGATACCGGGATCGACAGGATCAGCGAACCGACGATCGGCGACAGCCACCACAGGAAGCGCGGGTTGAGCCAGGCCACCAGCAGGGTCCAGGCGATACCTAGCAGGGTCTGCATGCCGTGCCGGCGGATCGCCTCGCTCCAGGGCGTGGCGTCGTCGTCGCGCTGCGGCGAGTTCCACTGCACCGACCAGCCGAGGAAGGCGGCCAGCACGAAGCGGGTGTGGAAGAGCATGCGCACCGGCGCCAGCAGCACCGAGAAGAACATCTCCAGGAGCATGCTCAGGGTCACTCGGATCACCCCGCCAAAACCCTTGGCGCCCTTGGCCCAGATCAGCATTACGCTGAGCAGCTTGGGCAGGAACAACAGGGTCAGGGTGGTGGAGAACAACGCGATGGCCTTCTCCGGATGCCACTGCGGCCAGATCGGGAACAACTGCCGCGGTTCCAGGAAGTACTGCGGCTCCATCAGCTGGTGCACCGCCAGCAGCGCGGTGGAAAGCACCAGGAAGAAGAACCACAACGGCGCCGACAGGTAGGACATGACCCCGGTGAGGAACACCGCGCGGTGCACCGGGTGCATGCCCTTGACCAGGAACAGGCGGAAGTTCATCAGGTTGCCGTGGCACCAGCGGCGGTCGCGCTTGAGTTCGTCGAGCAGGTTCGGCGGCAGTTCTTCGTAGCTGCCGTCGAGGTCGTAGGCGATCCACACGCCCCAGCCGGCACGGCGCATCAGCGCAGCCTCGACGAAGTCGTGGGACAGGATCGCGCCGGCGAACGAGCCCTTGCCCGGCAACGGCGCCAGGGCGCAGTGGTCGATGAAGGGCTGCATGCGGATGATCGCGTTGTGGCCCCAGTAGTGCGACTCGCCGAGTTGCCAGAAGTGCAGGCCGGCGGTGAACAGCGGGCCGTAGACGCGGGTGGCGAACTGCTGCATGCGCGCATACAGGGTGTCCATGCCGGACGCCTTCGGCGCGGTCTGGATGATCCCCGCCTCAGGATTGGCCTCCATCAGGCGCACCAGCTTGGCCAGGCAGTCGCCGCTCATCACGCTGTCGGCGTCCATCACCACCATGTAGCGGTAGTCGCCGCCCCAGCGCCGGCAGAAGTCGTCGATGTTGCCGCTCTTGCGCTTCACCCGGCGCCGGCGGCGACGGTAGAAGATCTTGCCGAAGCCCTTGGTCTCGCGGCACAGCTCGAGCCAGGCCTGCTGCTCGGCGACGGCGATATCCGGGTCGTTGGTGTCGCTGAGGACGAAGAAGTCGAAGCGTTCCATCTCGCCGGTGGCGGCCATCGACTCGACGGTCGCCCGCAGGCCGGCGAATACCCGCGGCACGTCTTCGTTGCAGATCGGCATGACGATCGCCGTGCGGGCGTCGGCGGCGATCGGCTCGCTGCCGGCGCTGCTGCCGGAGATCCGGTAGCGGTCGCGCCCGGTGAGCAGCTCCCAGAAGCCCATCAGCGCGGTCCAGAAGCCGGCCGAGACCCAGCAGAAGAGGATCGCGAAGAGCGCCAGGATGCCGAACTGGATGACATAGGGCAGCACCTGCTGGACGGTATCCAGCAGGCTCTGCTGGGCCAGTTCCTCCAGGTCGACGAAGGCCCAGCCCTGGTAGGGCAGGATGCCTTTCATGTAGTAGGTGGCGACCGAGGTCTGCGCCAGCATCAACAACAGCAGGATGAACCGGCGCAGCGAGCCGACCCGCTGCCAGCGGGCCCGCGGCAGGGCACGCTTGGGCTTGGGCGGGTTGCTGCGTCCGGTCAGCCGACGCCAGCCGCGCACCAGGATGTTGGTGCGCCAGGGCTCGGGAATCACCTTGGTACGGCGGATCGGCGGGGAAATCTTGAGGAAGGTGCGACCCTGGGCGTCGACGCCGAACATCTCGGCGTCGTCCAGCTCAGGGGTGCCCAGCTGCAGGCGGGCGCGTACCGAGGCCAGGGCGGGATCGCCCCCGGCATCGGCAGCGGCGCCTTCCGCTCCCGCCAGGCGAGCGTGCAGCTCGGAGAAGGAAGCGGACTCGCCAAGCCGCTCCCGCTCCTCTTCCGCCAGGGGAAGATGAGCGAGGTAGTCGGCCAGCGGTGCTTTCGTAGTGGATGGGTTATTCATCGGCAGGCAGCTGATAGCTCCAGGTTTCGCTCAGTGGCTTCTGCGCCTCGTCGACCAGCGCCGCGCGCATTTCCACCGGCTTCTTCGGATCCTTGACCTTGATCCGCAGCGTCAGGCGCCAGCCTTTCAGGACCGGGTTGTAACGCAGGCTGTTCTCCACCACCTCGGCGTTGCTGTCGGTGCTGACCTGGGTGGTCACCGGCGCGTCCGGCGCCAGGTCCTTCAGGGCCGGCCCTTCGAAGTCGACGACCAGGGCGGTGCTGCCGTCCTGCTGGCGGATCAGGTTCTTCTGCTTCACGTCGCCGACCGAGCGCATGGTCTGCTTGACCCAGGAGGATTTCGGGTCGTGCAGCTCGTCTTCATCCATGGTCCAGTGCAGGCGGTAGGCGAAGTCCAGCGGCTTTCCGACCTCAGGCTGGGTCTCGGGGTTCCAGAACGCGACGATATTGTCGTTGGTTTCGTCCGGGGTCGGGATTTCCACCAGTTCCACGGTGCCCTTGCCCCAGTCGCCCTTCGGCTCGATCCAGGCGCTCGGACGCAGGTCGTAGCGGTCGTCCAGGTCTTCGTAGCGGGAGAACTCGCGGCCGCGCTGGAGCAGGCCGAAGCCTTTCGGGTTCTCCACGCTGAAGGTGCTCACCGACAGGTGCTTCGGATTGTTCAGCGGACGCCACAGCCACTCGCCGTTGCCGGCATGGATCTGCAGACCGCTAGAGTCATGCAGCTCGGGCCGGAAGTTGTGCTGCTCGGACGGCTGGTTGGAGCCGAACAGGTACATGCTGGTCAGCGGCGCCAGGCCCAGTTTGCTGACCTTGTCGCGGAGGAACACGCGGGCTTGGACATCCATCACCGCATCCTTGCCCGGACGCAGCACGAAGCGGTAGGCGCCGGTGGCCCGCGGCGAGTCGAGCAGGGCGTAGATCACCAGTTGCTTGTCCTGCGCCTTCGGCCGCTCGATCCAGAATTCGCGGAAGCGCGGGAACTCTTCGCCCGAAGGCAGCGCGGTATCGATCGCCAGGCCGCGCGCCGACAGACCGTAGACCTGGCCCTTGCCGACCACGCGGAAGTAGCTCGCGCCAAGGAAGGTGGCGATCTCGTCCTGCTTGTCGGCCTTGTTGATCGGATAGAGCACGCGGAAACCGGCATAGCCGAGATCCTTGGTGGCATTCTCGTCGAACTTCAGGGATCCGAAATCGAATTTGGTGCGATCGTACTTGATCGGCTTGACCGTGGTAGCGGTCACCTCGTTGATCTTCACCGGCGTGTCGAAGTGCATGCCCTGGTGATAGAAGCTCAGCTTGAACGGCGTCTTCAGCTTGCCCCAGTAGGCGCGCTCGTTGATAAAACGGATCTGCTGGTAATCGGCGAATTTCATTTCGCTGAATTCCGATGGCAGGTTGCTGGTCGGCGCGGAATACTTGTCGCCGGCCAGGTCCTTGGCCTTGCTCGCCACGTCGTCGATGCTGAACGCCCATACCGGGGCGGCGACGAATGCCAGCGCGGTCGAGCCGGCAAGCAGCAGGGTGCGCACGCGGGCGCGGAAATCGGTGTTTGAAACGGAACGGAAAATCACGAGGCCCCCTCGTCCGTGAACATGAATTACTGAAGACGCCCTGACCGTTCAGGGGTCTCCGACGGCACCGGAGTGCCGGTCGAACATGGTTTCGCCACATTCGCTGCCAAACCCGATAGATAGCCAGATTTGGCGCGATCTGACAAAAAGAATGCCTGTTTCCAGTCATTCGCGTTACGTGCACCGGGCCTGGAAAACCAGGGGGCATGCCGCTCGTCGGCTAGCGACCCCAGAGGTTCCGACCCTGCCCGGGCGGAATGATTCCCGTCCATTGGGTTGCAGGACGCCCCGCCCGGCATCGGGATGCCGGCCGGCCTGTCCTGTACAGCATGAAATCGGCGTGCGGATGATGCACCGAGGTTGTGACAAAAGGCCATGTATCTGTCACAAAAATTCACCGTTCCGGCCCCGCCATCCCTCCCTGAAGCACCTTGGGGACAATCCCCTCGACGCCGATCAACTCTCCAGCAGGAAGGTCACCGGCCCGTCGTTGACCAGGTGCACCTGCATGTCGGCGCCGAAACGCCCGGTCGCCACCTGCGGATAGGCCTCCCGCGCCAGTTTCACCAGGTGCTCGAACACCGTCTCTCCTTGCGCCGGCGGCGCCGCGCTGGAGAAGCTCGGACGCAGTCCGCTGCGGGTGTTCGCCGCCAGGGTGAATTGCGAGACCAGCAGCAAGCCGCCCTGCACGTCCAGCAAGGACCGGTTCATCTTGCCCTCGTCGTCGCCGAACACCCTGTAGTTGAGCAGCTTGTGCAGCATCTTCGCCGCGCAACGCTCGCCATCCTCGGGCTCGACCCCGACCAGCACCAGCAGGCCGCGATCGATGGAGCCGACGATTTCGCCGCCAACCTCCACCCGCGCCGCGCCGACGCGCTGCAGCAATGCCTTCATTCGGCCTCCGGCGGCAGGTCGAGCAGTCGCCGGCCGATCTCGTTGGTGGCGCGCACCAGCGCATCGACTATCCCCGGCTCGCTGGCGGTATGCCCGGCGTCGCGGATGATCTGCAGTTCGCTGTTCGGCCAGGCCTGGTGCAGGGCCCAGGCATTGTCCAGCGGACAGATGGCGTCGTAGCGGCCATGCACGATCACGCCAGGCAGATGGGCGATGCGGTGCATGTCCTCGAGCAACTGGTTGGGCCTGAGGAAGCCCTGGTTGACGAAGAAGTGGTTCTCGATGCGCGAGATCGACAGCGCCCTGCCCGGCTCGGTGAAGCGGTCCACCACCATGGGGTTGGGGCGCAGCGTGGCGGTGCGGCCCTCCCAGGTCGACCAGGCCTTGGCGGCGTGCATCTGGGCGATCTGGTCGCTACCGGTCAGGCGCTTGTGGAAGGCCGCCAGCAGGTCGCCGCGCTCTTCCGGCGGGATCGGCGCGACATAGTCTTCCCAATAGTCGGGGAACAGGCGGCTGGCGCCTTCCTGGTAGAACCAGTGGATGTCCTGCGGACGGCAGAGGAAGATGCCGCGCAGGATCAGCGCATGGACCCGCTCGGGATGGGTCTGCGCGTAGGCCAGCGACAGGGTCGAGCCCCAGGAACCGCCGAACAGCACCCACTTCTCGATACCCAGGTGCTCGCGCAGGCGCTCCATGTCCGCCACCAGCTCCCAGGTGCTGTTCTTCTCCAGGCTGGCGTGGGGCGTGGAACGGCCGCAACCGCGCTGGTCGAAGGTGACGATACGGTAGAGGTTGGGATCGAAGAAGCGACGCGACAGGGCATCGCAACCGGAGCCGGGGCCGCCGTGGACGAAGACGACCGGCAGTCCGTCCGGCGAACCGCTTTCGTCGGCATACAGCACATGCGGTTCGTCGACGGCCAGCTCGTGGCGAGCGTAGGGTTTAATTTCCGGATACAGAACTAGCATGATGCGCTCCCGAGGCGATGTGTTCGGCCCCCGGCGCAAACGTCGACAGCGGGGCCCGTCCTTTGCTCTGCCGCGCATGATACTTCGGCGCCGGGAAAAAAACCGAGCGGCTTTCATGTCCGCCCCGGTAGACAGGAAACCATCAATCCAAGCAACGGCGCCTGGCGCCGGGAGAACGAGCATGGCCGAGGCCTTGCGACACCGTATCCGCGCCGCCGGCCTGCTGGTGGTGGAGCAACGCATTCTGCTGGTCCGCCACGAGGTCGGCGGCGACATCTACTGGATTCCGCCCGGCGGCGGCTTCGAGTCGGAATGCGACGAATCGACGAAGGATACCGTCCGGCGCGAGTTTTTCGAGGAGACCGGCCTGCGGGTGGACGTCGGCCCGCTGGTCTACGTGCGCGAATTCGCCGAACCCGCCGCCGGGCGCTTCCACATGGAGCTGTTCTACCGCATCGACGCCTGGCGTGGCGAGCCGACCCTGGCCAACCTGAAGGGCCTGGGCGGCGACGAGTTCGATATCCGCGAGGTCGGCTGGATCGCCCGCGACGAACTGCCTGGCCTGCCGTCTTTCTATCCGGCCGAACTGGCCGACGACGTCTGGTCGCGCCTGGACGCGCCGACGCCGTCGATCCGCCACCTCGGCTTGCAGCGCTAGACGCTCACTGCACCGGATCGCTGGTGGGGTTCTCGAGGATCGCCTTCAGCTCCGCGGTCATGGGGAACTCCAGGTTCAACCCCTTGGGCGGGATCGGCTGCTGGAACCAGCGCTGGTAGATGCCCTGTATCTCGCCCGAGCGATACAGCCCGGCCAGGGTCTCGTTGACCAGGGCAAGGAACTGCGGGTCGTCCTTGCGCACCATGCAGCTGTAGATCTCCCGCGATTGCGGCTCGCCGACCACCACCCAGTCGTGCGGCTGGCGCGCCTTGGCGCGTTCGCCGTAGAGCAGCGCATCGTCCATGTAGAAGGCCACCGCGCGACCCGATTGCAGCATCTGGAAGGCTTCGCCGTGGTCCTTGGCGCTGACCACGTTCATCCCCAGCTTGTGTTCGGCGTTGTAGTTCTTCAGGTAGCGCTCGTTGGTGGTACCGGCGGTGGTCACCACGTTCTTGCCCTTGAGGTCGTCGAAGTGGGCGATGCCGCTGTCCTTGCGGGTCAGCAACTGGCCCTTGACGTAGATGAAGCCGTAGGAGAACGCCACCTGTTTCTGCCGCTCGGCGGTGACCCCGGTGGAGCCGCACTCCAGGTCGACGGTGCCGTTCTGCACCAGCGGGATGCGAGTCTGCGAAGTGACCAGGTTGTACTTCACCTTGAGTTCCGGCTTGCCGAGGGTGCTTTTGAGCCGCTCCACCACCTTGCCGGCCAGTTCCACCGAATAGCCCATGGGCTGGCCGCTGTTATCGCCAAGGTAGGAGAAAGGCACCGAGGCATCGCGATAACCCAGGGTTATCGTGCCGTTGTCGGCAACCTTCTTCAGGGTGCCGCTGAGTTCCTCGGCCTGCGCGGCGCCGATGGCGAGCGACAGGGAGAGTGCGAAAGTGCTGGATACAAGGGTTTTCATCGGAGGTTCTGCCTCTTTTTTCTTATGGCTATGTAAAGTAAGTCAGCCCCTGGCCGCCACCACGGTGATCTCCACCAGCACCGACGGACGCGCCAGCTCCGCCTGGACGGTGGTCCGGCTGGGCGCCTGGCCGGTCGGCAACCACTGGGTCCAGACCTCGTTCAGGGCGGCGAAATCGCGGGCGATGTCCTTCAGGTAGATGGTCGCGCTGAGGATACGCTCCTTGCGCGACCCGGCCTCGGCCAGCAGCGCGTCGATCTTCGCCAGCACCTCGCGGGTCTGGCCATGGATATCCTCGGCCTGGCCCGGCACCTGGCCGGAAAGAAATACCAGGGCGTCGAAGCAGACCGCGGCGGACAGGCGGTCGTTGGTGGCGATACGGGTCGGTTCCATGGGAGTGCTCCAGTCGAGGGGGGATCAGCCAGCCAGCGCGCCGCGCGGCAGCAGGCCAGTGGTATCGATGCTCGGCGGGCGGCGGCCGATCTGCTCGGCCAGCAGGCGCGCGCTGCCGCAGGCCAGGGTGAAGCCGAGCGCGCCGTGGCCGAGGTTGAGCCAGAGGTTGCGGTAGCCGCCGTTGCCCACCAGCGGTACCCCGGTGGGCGTGGCCGGGCGCATGCCGGCCCATTCGACGGCGGCGTCGAAATCGCCGCCCTGCGGGAACGTGTCCCGCGCCTGCTGGCGCAGCAGTGCCAGGCGCGCGGGCTCGAGGCCGGGGTCGAAGCCGACGATGTCGACCATCGCGGCGATCCGCAGCCGCTCGCCGATTCGCGCGTAGACGATCTTGCGGTCGTAATCGGTGATGCTGGTATCCGGCGCGCGGTGCTGCGCGCCGACCGGCAGGGTCAAGCTATAGCCCTTGAGCGGGTATAGCGGCAGGCGCAGGCCCGGCAGCATCAATTCGGCGCTGCGGTAGCCGGCGGCCAGCACCACATGATCGGCCTCGATGAGATCGCCGCCGACCTCGACGCCACGCACCGCCGCGCCGCCCTCGACGATCTTCGTCACCCTGCGGCCATGCAGTTGCCGGCAATGTCCGGAAGCCTGCAAGCGCTCGGCAAGTTGCACGCAGAAGGCATGGCAGTCGGCGACCTCCTCGTCCGGCGTGTGGATGCCGCCGACGAAGGGCGCGGCGGACAGGGCCGGCTCCAGCGCGAGGCACTCGGCGGCGGTCAGGACGAATTGCGCCGAAGGATCGGCCAGGCCCTGGCGGGCCCGCGCAAAGCTGGCCGGTTGGCGAAACGCCACCAGCTTGCCGTTGCGCCGCCAGTCGAAGCCATCGAGGCCATCCTCCTCGCGCCAGTCCTGCAGGGTGCGCTGGCTGAGCAATGCCAGGCGCAGCAGGTGCGCGGCATTGCGGCGGTTCAGCGAGCCGCGGCAGGCCGCGAGGAAGCCCAGCAGCCAGCGCCACTGCGCCGGATCAAGGCGCGGCCGCAGGCGCAACGGCGCATCATTGCGCAGCAGCCAGCCGAGCGCCTGGGCCGGCACGCCGCTGTCGGCCAATGGCGCCACGTAGCGATAGGACAACTGCCCGCCATTGGCGTAGCTGGTTTCCAGCCCGCCCCGCTCGCGCGCCTCCACCAGGGTCACGTCGAATCCTTCGCGAACCAGGGCGTAGGCCGTGGCCAGGCCGACCACGCCGGCGCCGATGATGCAAACCCGCTGAGCCATGACAATCGTTATCCAGGTGTTTTCCAGGGCTTCGACGATAGGCGCGGATGACAGCGGTAGGACAATGAATAAAGATGGCCAGGGTATAAATCCAGGTTATGGGCTCGCGCCGATGAAGCTCCGCCATATCGAAGTGTTCCAGGCGATCCGCCAGGCTGGCTCGGTCAGCGGCGCCGCACAGTTGCTGCACGTGTCCCAACCGGCGGTGAGCAAGGTCTTGCAGCACGCCGAGCAGCAGCTGGGCTTCCCGCTGTTCTTGCGAGTGCGCGGCAAGCTGCTGGCGACTCCGGAAGCGCTGGAACTGGAGCGCGAAGTGGCCAAGCTCAGCGATAGCCTGCAGGCCGTGCGGCGCCTGGCGCAGAACCTGCGGCGCCAGCCGGGCCACAGCCTGCGCATCGGCGCCACCCCGGCCCTGGCGCTGTCGCTGCTGCCACGGGCGATCGGCGAATGGAGCGCGCGCTATCCGCAGAGCGGCTGCGAACTGGCCACCTTGCATTCGCGCGAGCTGGTGCAGGGCCTGCTGATGCGCGAACTGGACCTGGCCCTGAGCCTGAAGCAGCCGGAACACCCCGGCCTGCGCGGCGAAGCCATCGCCAGCGGCGTATTGGTGGCCCTGGCGCCGCGCGAACACTGGCCCGAAGCGGAACGCCGGCAGCCGCTGAGCCTGGCCGGGCTGGCCGGCGAAGCGCTGATCGGGCTGTCCACCGCCGACCCGCTGTTCGCCCGCCTGGAGGATTACCTCAGCGCCGTGGAGCCACCGCCGCAGGTGAAGATCGCCGTGCAGACCTACGCCCTCGCCCGCGCCCTGGTGGAGGCTGGGGCCGGCCTGGCGCTGGTCGATCCCTTCACCGCCCTCGGCGCCGACCCGCACAGCACCGCAATCCGCCCATTGAGCCCGGCCTTCCCGGTCACCCTCTACGCCATCACCCGCGCCGACGAAACCCCGCCGCACACCCTCGCTCCGCTGCTGCGGATGCTCGCCCGCCAGGCCGAGGAGCGTTTGCGGGCCGTGCAGATGTAGCATTTGCCGCCTGGCCTGCCGCTGGAAACCTTGGACGTCGTTCTGGCCCACGCCTCGCGTACTTACCGCTCCGGCTTCCAGTCTGGGCGGTCCGCGTCGTAGCCCTGGGTGGGATGAGGAGGCAGAGGATAGTCCTCTATCAGATTGGGGAAACGTAAGTCGGGGTCAGCTTCAAGCTTTTTGTAGATTGAATAATACGCTTCTCGCAACTTTTCGTCGGGGGCGTACCACATTGCACTTGCAGGGGGAGTCTCACTTCCGAAGACTCGTGATAGGAAAAAAGCCGCACTCTTGCCCCCCTGAGAGACTGACACCTGATAATAAACCAGTGCCTTTGGGAAATTGTGTTCTACTATCTTGTAATACGCCCCCAGCTCATAACTAGCCGGCGCATAACCCTGACTAGCAGCACAGTGAGTATACGCCAACCCCAAAT
>NZ_KV828465.1:0-1492 GCF_001836405.1 Pseudomonas sp. HMSC057H01
CCATTCGTCATTGGCCGAATCGAACAGGGCGAAGGTCTGCCCCGGCTTGGCGGGCTCGCCCATCTGCGCATTGTTCGGGGTGGCGAAGGCAATGCCGCCCTCCATCAGCGCCTCCATCGACTCGGTGCGTAGCGACAGGCCTTTGAACAGGCTGGCGTCGACGCCGAAGCCGCTGGCATTCCAGAAACGGCTGCCGGTACGCACCAGCGGTACGTAGCGCGGTTCGATGAGGATGCTGATCAGCACCCGGTCGGCCTGTTCGCCCAAGGCCAGGTCGACGACCTTGCCCACCGGGATCTGCCGGTAGGTCACCAGGTTGCCCGGCTTGATCGAGCCCTTGCGCGGCGCACTGAGGGTCAGCCGCAGGCCGTTTTCCCGACCCAGCAGGTTGGGCGCTTCGGCGAGAGTCTGGAAGCGTGCCTGGCGCTCGCCCGGCGTGCTCGACGGCAGCGCCTCGATGTAGGGGCCGCTGACCAGGGTTCCGAGGTTCTCGGTACGCAGCAGGCCGAGCGCCGGACGTACCACCCAGAAGCGGGTTCCGCTGCGGGCGACGCGCTCGCCGGCGGAAGTCAGGCGGGCCTTCATCAGTACCCCGGAGAGGTCCGGGTTCAGCTCGACGCTTTCGATCTTGCCGATGTCCAGGCCCTTGAAGCGGATCGGCGTGCCTTCGCGCAGTCCATCGGCATTGTCGATGCTCAGCTGGATCTCCACGCCACGGGCCATCGCCGCCTCCTCGCTGTCGAAGAGGGTGAAGCGACGCACCTTGGTCACGGTCGGCGCCTTCGGATCGAGGGTGTCGAAGGAAATCCCGCCGGTGATCAGGGTCTGTAGCGACTCGCTCTTCACCTGCACGCCGCTGAGGTTGCCGGTCAGGGTGATCCCGCTGGAGTTCCAGAAGCGCGTCGAGGTATTCACCAGGTGCGCGTACTCCGGCTCGATGTGCACACCCACTACCACTCGCTGGCGGTCGCGCGATAGCTGGTAGCTCTGCACGCTGCCGACGCGGACCTGGCGGTAGAGGATCGGCGCGCCGATGTCGATTGAGCCGAGCTTGTCGCTGGTCAGCACCAGGTGCAGGCCGGGCGCGTCGGTGTTCAGCGGCGGCGCTTTCGGGCGGATGGTGAACTCGCGACTCGGCGCGCCGCTCTTGGCGAAGCGCACATCGATGTAGTTACCTTTCACCAGGGCCTCGAGGCCGGTGATGCCGGCCAGGGAGATGCTTGGCTTGACGGTCCAGAATTCGGTGCCTTCCAGCAGCATGTCCTCGACCCGCGGATCCATCGCCAGGTCGGCAGTGGCGCTGCTGTAGTCCTTGCCCATGTCGATCGACTTGACCAGGCCGACCTGCACGCCGTTGAACATCACCGGGGTGCGCCCTGGATCGATACCACTGACGTCGTTCATCTTCAGCTTCACGCGCAGACCGGCCTGGGCCGCGTCGTAGTCGTCGTACAGGCGGAACGGCTTGCTCGGATCGGTCGGCGGGCTGTCG
>NZ_KV828466.1:0-271 GCF_001836405.1 Pseudomonas sp. HMSC057H01
GGTGAGTTGACAGGCACACCGGTCGTACACCTGTACGGCCGGTTCTCCGTCGAGCCGAAAATGTCCGCTACTTCGCGAAATCGACACAGAGCCAAGACTTTCGGCAGCGGCTGAGCAAGAGTAACGTGGGGCTCGCTTCTCCAACGGATGGGGGAGGAACCGCCCGCCAGGAACAAGGAACGATCCATGCGTCAAAGGGACCTGAAATTCACCTTCGTCGTCGGCGAAGGGAAACTCGCGTTCGATGTCGTCGAGTTCGAACTGGAAGAAG
>NZ_KV828467.1:0-290 GCF_001836405.1 Pseudomonas sp. HMSC057H01
GAGACGATCACCGCCATGGCCCAGCAGGCCCAGCGCGACACCCAGGCGCAGGTCCAGACCGATGCCCTGGCCCGAACCTACCAAGCAGCACTACAGGCTTCCCATGAAGAAAACCAATTGCGCCGCGATGCTATCGGCACTGGTGCTCGCGTCGTGTACGTCAAAGCCCGCTGCCCCGCAGGCGGAGTGCACCAGGCTCCCGGAGCCACCGGCAGCGCTGATGCAGGAAGAGCCCTCCTTGCTGCCGCTGATGGACAGGTTGTTTCTGATCTCCGAGCCGGAGTCGAGCG
>NZ_KV828468.1:0-227 GCF_001836405.1 Pseudomonas sp. HMSC057H01
CCGCACCACCTGCACTACACCGCGCTGCCGGACTGGGCGCAGTCGCTGGGCATGGTGATGTCGCTGATCCTCCTGGCACCGAGCTGGGGCGGCATGATCAACGGCATGATGACCCTCTCCGGGGCCTGGCATAAGCTGCGCGACGACCCGATCCTGCGCTTCCTGGTGGTGTCCCTGGCGTTCTACGGCATGTCCACCTTCGAAGGCCCGATGATGGCGATCAAGAC
>NZ_KV828469.1:0-246 GCF_001836405.1 Pseudomonas sp. HMSC057H01
GTGAAGTTCCACAGCACCGACTACTTCAAGCCGACCCGCGAATTCAATGCCGACGACGTGCTGTTCACCTTCGAACGCATGCTCGACAAGAATCATCCGTTCCGCAAGGCCTACCCCACCGAGTTTCCCTACTTCACCGACATGGGCCTGGACAAGAACATCGCCAGGGTCGAGAAGCTCGACGAGCACAGGGTGAAGTTCACCCTCAACGAGGTCGACGCGGCCTTCATCCAGAACCTGGCGATG
>NZ_KV828470.1:0-10113 GCF_001836405.1 Pseudomonas sp. HMSC057H01
TTTCCCTCCAGTTCTTGACCAGCTCATAAACACCCACTGCGGTTTCAGCTGTCGAAAGACCGATGCCTCCTCCAACACCTACGACGATACCGACATCCTGCTGGGCCGAAATAATTGCCCATTTGGCTTCTATTCCGGTTTTGCAGAGCGGTTTGTCCTTGCAGCCATCGACCTCCTGCCGCTTCTTCTCCTCCTGCCAATGACTGAGGTAGTTGTGTTGGGTGGCATTCCCCGCCACCCAGGCTCCTGTCTGCAAGCTCTTGGCGTCCGCATCGCCCTGCGTCGAAGCCGCCAGCACGCCGATCAACTGCGAACTCATGATCAGCAGGCCCTTCTTGTCATCGATGGGCAGGCTGGCGTATTGCTTGGCGAGGCTATCCACCAGCGCCTCGTTGACTCCCGCAGCCAGGGCTCCGGTACGGAAATCGCCACCGACCGCTTCGGCGGCCAGACCTCCCATTAGGGCGTGCAAGCCGATCTTGCCGAGGCTGCCGTCGTCCAGTACGCCATGGGTGGTGTCGCCAATCAGCTTGAAGCCGTAGGCCGCGAAGGCATTTGCCAGGCTGTTTTGCAACGCATCGCCCAGGCTGCCCTTGCCGCCCAGCGCTCGGTCCAACAGCACCGAAGTGCCATTCTGCAGCAACTGGTTCGAGGTGAACTGGCCCACACCTTGCCAGGTGCTCAACCCTGCGGCGGGCGCCACGGCCCCGGTGTTCGGTAGAGCGGTCGAGGTGCCGGTCTGGGTCGAGGTCCATTTGTCGTAGACGCCGGCAGTCAGCCCCGCAGTCGTGCCAGCGACTACATAGCCCCTCAGCGCATCGCTGGAGGTCACGTCCTTGACGACATCCCCCAGGTTTCCCCGGTTGTTGATGGTGCTGATCGCTCCATTGCTGGCCATGCCCATAGCCACGGCAGTTCCAGCGGCATTCGCCCAGCCGGCGGCAGCTGTTCCTACTGCTGTACCGGCCTGGACCATTGCAGTGCTACCGGCAGCAGCCATCATGCTTCCTGAGCCCGCCCCCACACCCGCCATCGATCCCAATGCCGCACTCGCCGCACCCGCCGTGAAGTAAGTCACGACAATCGCTATCGCCAACTGCGCGCCGACGCCCAGCCCGGAGTTGCTGTACTTCCAGCTGTCATGCAGTTCCTGCACGCGCCGCCAATCCACATCGCCGCGCTGCTCCATCTGCTTCAACCAGGCCAGTTGCGGATCCGCCTGCACCATCGCATCGATGGTCTGGCTCACGGTCTTCTGGTCGATGTGCTTGAGGTCGATCTTCAGGCCTTCCACGGCCTTGATCGCCAGGTTGCCCTGGGCGACGAGCTGGCTCTGGCGTACGGTTTCGTCGGTCTGGCCCTTGCCCTTCGACGACTGCCACGCCAGGTCGCCCTTGCTCTTCTCGTGGCTCTCCTGGTGCAGGTCCTTCACCGCGTCGAAGGTCACCGCGCCGCCGCTGACGATGGCCAGGTCGTTGCCCGATTCCAGCTTCGCGCCCTGGTAAGTCTGGTCGCCGCCACTGAGCAGGGTGAGGTCGCCGCCGCTGGATATTTGGCTGCCCACTGCCGTCACATCGGTGATTTCGTCGCGCCGGGTCTTCTTGCTACCGAAGCTGCCTTTGCTCTTCTTGTCGTAGAGGTAGTAACTGCTGTCGTTGGCGGCCAGCAGCTCCAGCTTGTCGCCGGCCACCAGGTAGGCTTCGTCGCCGGCGCTGGCCTGGCTCGCGACCAGCCGCAGGTCCTGTCCGGCATTGATCGCCAGATCGCCGCCAGCGTCCACGCGAGTGGCCTGCTGGGTGATCTTGTCGTCCTGGAAAGTGACCTTCTTGGTCTTGCCATAGGCATGCTCTTCGTTGGCAGCCGCGACCAGGCCCACATCGCGACCCGCCTCGAATGTCACGTCGCGACGAGCGTCGATGTGGCTGCCCGCGACGCTGATATCGCGTCCGGCGCTGACGCTGATATCGCGCCCCGCCACGACCTCGGCGCCCATCTGGGTCGTCTGGGTCTGGTATGCCTGGCTTCCTGCCGTCCAGCCCCGCTCCGCTACCGCAGCCGAAACCAGGACATCCCTGCCGCCTTGCAAGGCGAGGTCGCCCTTGCTGTCGATGACACCGCCAATATTGGCTACATCGCGTCCTGCCGAAACGGTCAGCTTCTGCGCAGCCTCGATACGCGCGGCGCTATCGGCAAATGCCTCAGTGGTACCGGTTCCCCTGTAGGAGGACTGGTGCTGGGTCACCGTCCGTTCATTGATGACGTCTCCGGTAAGGGCGGAGAGGCTTACCTCGCGCCCGGCAATGATGCCGCCCTGGTCATTGCGGATGGAGCCGCTGGCCAGCAGGTCGAGGCGGTTGCCGGCCTCGATCAGGCCGCTGTTGTCGATGTTGCCGGCTGTCGCGCTGAGGTCGTTCTGCGCGCGCAGGGTACCGGCGTTCCTCAGGTCCCCGCCGGTGATCAGGTTCACGTCGCGCCCCTGGATCAGCGCGCCGTTCGGGCCCAACCGCCCCTCGGCCTGGGCCAGGTAGACCACGGGGGCGAGGACCTTCTCGCCATTCACCTCGACTTCTTCCAGCCAAACGATGTCGTGGGTCAGCGCGGCCACCTGGGCGGCGCTGAGGGTGACGCCAGGGGTCAGTCCCAATACGTCCTTGCTGGCGATGGCGTTGTCCATCAGATAGCGGAACATCGCTTCGTCGCTGTTCAATCCGGCGATGAAGCGCTGCCCCGTACGCTGGACGATCGCTTCGCGTACCAGGCGCTGCTCGTATAGACCGTCGCCCAGGCGCTTCTTGCTGTCATCCGGATTGATACCCAGGCCACCGAGCAGGTAGTCCGAGTTGAGGAACTGCTTCAGCTCGGTGAGCGCCGGGTTGGTCTCGATCAGATACTTGTGGCTGTTGCTCGGTGTGGCATTGCTGGGCACGCCCTCAACGCGCGCAACCGACGGCAGGGTTTGCAACGCTGGCTGCCCAACCGGAGGCTCGGCAAGAACGGCGCTCCGCTCTTCGAGGCGAGGTAGGCTGCCCTGAGCCCTAACGGCCGAAGGCAGTGCCTGCACCGACGACTGCTCAGCCGGCAGATCGGCAAGGATGCTGCCATTGCCACCTGGACTGGAGACTACCCCCTCTACACGCACTGTCGAAGGCGAGGCCTGGACCGTCGCCTGCGCACCCTGCCAATTGGCGAGAATAGTTCCATTCCCATCGTGACCGGGCACTGTGCTTTGAATACGATCAGCCGCGGGAAGGCTTGAGAACGAGGGTAGACCAGCGCGCAGATCGGCGAGGATGACGCCATTGCCGCTGTGACCCGATGCATTGCCCTCGACGAGTCCACCCAGTCCCGTGGTCGCCTGGTGCTCACCGGCCTGGAAACGGCCAGTGTTTCCCCCGTCGCCCGAGATTGGCGCAGAAGCCCGTAGCGCATCGATAGCCTCAGCTACCCGGCCCTGATAGGCGGAACCGGCAAGCGAGGTGACCCGATCATCGCCGACACGACGCGCCTGGGTACTCCAGCCACTTGCGTCACTGCCTGCCTGTGCGGATACAGATACGCCATGGCCGCTCTGGGTGAGATCGCTGGCGGATTTCAGAGCACCACTTGCCTGGTTCACCTGGGCTCCTTGGGACGCCAGGCGGAAGAGCCCATTCTGGCCTTGAGGCAGGCTGAAGCCCGGTAGGGTGAGAGGAGTGATCTGTTGCCTTGCCAAGTCTGGTGGCAGTTGACTGTTCAAGTTGACAATAGTAGATGAGGTATTAGCCGACACTTGTGTATTCAAGGCTATCCCTAGCTCGGACGATACCGGCAGTCCTTCTCGAACGACGCTATTATTTATTTCTTGGCTAGCCGTGATACTGACCTTTCCCGCCGCCTGCACAACGGCATCAGCCACACCTTTCTGTGCACCATCCGAAACAGTAAGAACATCAAAGTAATTGACATTCCTTATTGCATCAGGAAGTGGCACCCTTACACCTTCTGTGTATTTCGCCTCAGGAAATATTCCATAAAAATTACTAGGTGTAATAAAGGTCCAGTAATCTTGCCAACCAATCAACACATGGGTTTCTCGGTTAGCCGTCCCTCCCATTTTCCAACCAGTATAGGCAATCGACTCATTCCAGTTCTCATCCCAATAATGTATGGATCCACCACTGACGGTATTTGGAGCCCCGCCTCTTCTGGAAGGAAGATATTGCGAATCATTCGAAGCATTATATTCCATTACCGAGCGCCAAAAACTCAGAATACTTTTGTCTTCGCGCAGCCAAGGGTGTTCGAAGGATCTCCTTACCGAGTACTTTCCTAATGTAGCGCCCTGATTGGTAAATCTGTCTACACGCACATCGATGTCTTTCGAAGCCGTTACATAGGATGCCGAATTGAGAAAATCTGAGCCCAGCACATAGAGACTCCCTCCTGCAGAAATACTTGCGGATGGAGCATCAGCTTTCAGACTCGACTCGTAATTCTCCAGCAAGACCATGTGGCCGTTACCAGGCGACGTTCTCCGCATCCCGATTGCACTGGAAACAAGCTCAGATGACACCTCAAAAAATTCTTTCTTATTTACGATATTGCTGGCAGAAATCCTGGTATCTCCAGAGCTTTCTATATTCGCCGAGATATTTTCCAGGCTGGCGGCACGGTTGCCGGCATCGTCGCGGGCGATATCCAGCCTGCCGAGGCTGTACACATCCCCGTAGAGGTTGGTGATGTCGCCGGCGCGCAAGGTCATGTCGGCGCCACTGAACAGCAACCCGCGCTCGTTGAGCAGGGCGGGCGCGTTCAATCGCAGGTTGCCGCCGCCGCCCAGGGTGCCGTAGTTGTTCAGGCTCGCGGCGCTGGCCACGAGGTCGCCGGCGGCGGTGATCCGCCCACGGTTGACCAGCAGGTTGCCGGCGCCGAGCGTGACATTGGCGCCGCCGGCGAGGCTGGCGGCGTTGCCGAGGTCGAGGCTGGCGGCGTTCAGGGCGAAGTCGCCGAGGCTGGTGGCGCGGCCGTTGCCACGGTAGCCGCCGCTCAGGTCGAGGCGCAAGCTGCCGTCGCTGGCCAGCAGGCCGTCGTTGCTCCAGTCGCCGCCGCGGCCAGTGAAGGACTGCACCGCCAGCAGCTTGCCCTCGGCCGTCTGGCGGAAGGTGCCGATGTCCAGGTTCAGCCGTCCGGCTTGCAGCACGCTGCTGTTGGTCCATTCGCTGGCGCGGATGTCCAGCAGGCCATTGGTGGTCAGTTCGCCGCCGGCGCGGATCACCTGCCCGGAATCCAGGCCGAAGGTGCCGTTGCCAGTGTGGAGGATGCGCCCGCCGGCGTTGGCCAGGCTGCCCAGTTGCAGGTCGAGGTCCTGGTTGGCGCTTTCCAGCACGCCGTAGGCGTTGTTCAGGTCGCCAGCGACCAGCCGCGTGCTGCCGCTGCGGCCAAGGGCGCGCAGGCTGCCGCCGCTGTTGTCGATCGCGGCGGCGCGCAGGTGCAGCTCGCTCTCGCTTTCCAACTGGCCGAAGCGGTTGGCCAGCGCGCCGGCCAGGCTGAAGTCGATGCGCCCGGCGCCGACCTTGCCGCCCTGGCCCGCCGCCGCGCCCTGGTTGAGGAAGCGCTGGCCGTCGAGGCTGAGCAGGCCGCTGGCGTAGAGGCCGCCACCCTGGTTGTCGAAGTCGGCGGTGACGATGCGGTTGTCGCCGCCCAGCGCCGAGAGATGGCCCTGCTGGTTGCGCACGCCTTGCCCGGCGCGAATCTCCAGCGACTGCGCCTGGGTGACGCCGGCGCTGTTGTCGAACAGCCCGGTGACCAGCTTCAGCCAACCCTTGGCGCTGTTGAGCACGCCGCCGGCGCCGTTGTCGAGGCTGCCGCTCTGCAGGTCGAGGTTGCCGGCCCGGCTGTCCAGGCGGCCGCCCTGGTTGTCCAGCGCGCCGCCGATACGCAGCCGGTTGTCACCCTGGGCCTGGAGCGTGCCCTGGCGGTTGTCCAGGCTGCCGGCCTGCACCTCGAGGGCGCCGGCCTGGCTGAAGATCAGGCCGTCCTGCTGGTTGCGCAGGGCGCCGCCGCCCAGGCGCAGGCTCATGTCGGCCTGGCTGGCGAGGGTGCCGGAGGCGCTGTTGTCGAGGCTGCCGGCGCTGATCTCCAGCAGCCCCTGGCTGACCAGCTTGCCGCCGCGGTTGTCGACGCTGGCGCTGCGCAGCAGCAGGTCGCCGCCGCTGGCCAGGCGCGCCGCGCCGGTGTTGACCAGGGCGCCGCCGAGGATGGCGTCGAGCCGGCCCTGGCTGATCAACTGGCCGTCGCTGTTATCCAGGCTGGCGCCCTTGAGCAGCAGGCTGCCGCCGTTGATCCGGCCGCCGGCGTTGTTCAGCAGCGTATCGTCGCGCTCGAAGCTCAGCGCGCGCTGCGCCGAGACCAGGCCGCCCTGGCCGTTGTCCAGCTTCCCGGCGATGCTCAGGGTCACGTCGCTTTCGCCGGAGACGATGCCCTGGGCGTTATCCAGGCTGGCGGCGTCGATCCGTTGCGCGCCCTTGCTGACCAGCGCGCCCTGGCCGTGGTTGTCCAGCGCGCCGCCGAGGCTGATGGCCAGCTCGCCGTCCTTGCTCGAAAGGGTACCGCCGGCGCTGTTGTCCAGGCTCCCGCCTGTCACCGTCAGGCCCTGCCATCCGGAGAGCAGGCCGGCGCCGGCGTTGCCCAGCGCGTCGGCGTCCAGGCGCAGTTTCCCGGCGCTGATGATGCGCCCCTGCTGGCCGTTGTCGATGCGCCTGGCCAGCAGCTCGAAGCCCTGCTGGCTGGAAATCTCGCCGCCCTGGCGGTTGTCGAGGACGTTCAGCCGCTCGATGCTCAGCGGGCCGCGGGCACTGATCAGGCCGCCCTGGTTGTCCAGGTCGCCGCCTCGCAGGTCGAGACTGACGCCGCGCTCGCCGACCAGCCGGCCCTGGCGTTGCACCAGGCGCTCGACCGTCAGGCGCAGGTCGCCCCGGGCGGAGATTTCGCCGCCGTCGGCGGAATCGACGCGCCCTGCCGTCAGTTCCAGTTCGCCGTCGCTGGTGAGCAGGCCGCCACGGTTGTCCAGGTTGGCGGCGCTCAGGCGCAGCGACTGCTTGCCACTGAGGGCGCCGCCACGGTTGTCGAGGTCGGCGCTGCTGACGTCCAGCACGCCCTGGCTGGTCAACTGGCCACCCTCGGCGTTGTCCAGCGCGCCAGTGGCGACGCTCAGGCCGGCGTTGCCGGAGAGCAGGCCCTTGCCGCTGTTGTCCAGCGAGGCGCTGGCGAGCGTCAGGCGGGCGCCGGAAACGGTGCCTTCGGCGTGGTTGTCCAGCGCGCCGTCGACGCGCAGGTCGATGCCGGCGCGGCTGGCCAGGGTGCCCTTGGCGCTGTTGTCCAGGCGAGCGGCCGCGATGTCCAGGCCGGCGGCGCCGGAGATCACCCCGGCCAGGCTGTTGTCCAGGGCCTGGGCGATGCGCAGGGTCAGGCTGTCGGCGCCGATCAGGCGCCCGCCGCGGTTGTCCAGGCTGGCGGCGGCGAGGGTGAAGGCGCGGTCGCTGGAGATTTCCCCGCCGACGCCGTTGTCCACCGCGCCGAGCTGGCGCAGCAGCAGCGCGCCGGGCGTGGCGATCAGGCCGCCGTCGCGGTTGACCAGCGTGCCGCCATTGAGGTCGAGGGTGACGCCGGTTTCGCTGACCAGGACGCCGCCTCCGCGCTGGTCGAGGCCTTTCAGGTTGGCGTCGAGCAGGCCCTTGGCGCTGATCCGGCCCTGCTGGCCGTTGTCCAGCCGGGCGGCCACCAGGGTGATGCCGGCGTTGCTGCCGATGCCGCCGTTGCGGCTGTTGTCCAGCACGCCGGTGCGGATATCCACCGCGCCCTTGGCGCTGATCACGCCGGAACGGCTGTTGTCGAGGCTGGCGCCCTTCAGCGTCACGCCGGCATCGCTGAGCATCCTGCCGCCCTGGTTGTCCAGCGCGGTCTGGCTGGTCAGCGCCAGCGCACCGGCGCTGGAGAAGGTTCCGCCACGGTTGTCCAGGCGCGCGGCGCGCGCCGTCAGGCTGCCTTCGCTGACCAGCGCGCCGCCCTGGTTGTCCAGCACGCCGCCGAGGCTCACGCTCAGGCTGTTCTGGCTGTCGAGCCGACCGCCGTCGCCGTTGAACAGTTCGCCGCCGTCCAGACTCAGGCCGTCGCGCCCGGCCAGCACCCCCTTGGCCTGGTTCAGCAGGCGCTGCACGGTGAGGCGCAGGCCGCTGTCGCCGATGACCTTGCCGCCGCGGTTGTCCAGTTGCTCGCGGGCGTTCACGGCGACCTTCGAGGTGCTGGAAATCTCGCCGGCGCGGTTGTCGACCTGCCGCGCCTCGATAGCGATGTCGCCATTCGCGGCGATCAGCCCGGACTGGCTGTTGTCGAGCGTGTCGGCGCGAAGGTCCAGGCTCCCCTGGCTGACCAGTTCGCCGCCTTGCTGGAGCAGCGTACCGACCGCCGCCTCCAGCACGCCTCTGGCGGCGATACGGCCTTGGTTGCCGTTGCTCACCTGGTCGGCTACAAGCTCCAGGCGGCCTTCACTCACCAGGCTGCCTTGTTCGGCGTTGTCCAGGCTGGTCACGCTGATACGGGCATCACCCTTGCTGCCGATGATTCCCGCACGGTTGTCCAAGACCTGAGACTCGATGGCCAGTCCGTCGGTCGCCAGGACCTGCCCCTTGAGACTGTTGTCCAGTGTCTTGGCGATGCGCAGGGTCAAAGCTTCGCTGCTGATCAGCCGCCCGCCCTGATTGTTCAGTGTGTTGGCGGCGAGGGTGAAAGCACGGTCGCTGGATATCTCTCCGCCGACGCTGTTGTCCACCATGCCGAGTTGGCGCAGCAGGAGCGCGCCAGGCGTTGAAACCAGACCGAGGTCGTGGTTGTCCAGGGTGCCACCGTTGAGGTCGAGGGTGACACCGCGCTCGCCGACCAGCGAGCCTCCCCCCTGCTGAAGCAACCCTTTCAGGTTGGCGTCGAGCGTACCCTTGGTGCTGATCCGTCCTTCCCGGCCGTTGTCGACCAACCCGGCGACCAGGGTGACGCCCGTATTGCCGCCAATGGATCCCTTCTGACTGTTGTTCAGGGCTCCGGTACGAATGGCCACAGCCCCTTTCGCACTGACCAGGCCCGCACGGCTGTTGTCGAAGCCAGTGCTGTTCAGGGTGGCTCCAGCATCGGTCACCAACCTGCCACCCTGGTTGTTCAACTCGCCCCGGCTGGTAACGAGCAGGCTACCCGCACTGGAGAAAGTCCCCGCCTGGTTATTGACCTGGTCGGCCTTCACTGTCAGCGACCCTTCGCTGACCAGTGCACCGCTCCCCTGGTTGTCCAATGCACCACTGAGCGTTACATCCACCTGGCGTTGGCTGCTGAGCAGGCCGCCATCGCCATTGAGCAGTTCCGCGCCGTCCAGGTGCAATCCATCGCGACTGGCGAGCACACCCTTGGCCTGGTTCAGCAGGCGCTGCACGGTTAGGCTCAGCTCACTGTCGCCGATCACCTTGCCCCCCCGGTTGTCCAGTTGTTCCCGGACAGCCAGAGCCACCTTGGCCACGCTGGATATTTCCCCACCGCGGTTATCGATCTGGCGTGCCTCGGCGGTGACCCCGCCATCGGCGCTCACCAGGCCGCCATTGCGGTTATCCAGGCTATCGGCGTCGAGAGTCAGCGTCCCCTGACTGGCCAGTTCTCCACCCTGCTGCTCCAGGGTGCCAACCGTGACCTGCAGATCGCCCTTCGCGGCAATGCGCCCCTTGGCGCTGCTCACCTGCTTGGCGGTCAGATCCAGGGCGCCTTCGCTGACCACGCGGCCTGCCTCGTTCTCCAGGCGGTTCACCCCGATGCGTGTATCGCCCTTGCTACCAACGATGCCGCTATGGTTGTCGAAGACGAGTGCAGCGACATCCAGCCCTCCGCTTGCGGAAAGAACGCCTTGGAGGCTGTTGTCCAGTGCCTGGGCGATGCGCAGGGTCAGGGAGTCGCCGCTGATCACGCGGCCACCCCGGTTGCTCAGCGCGGTCGCGGCGAGGGTAAAGCTTCGATCGCTGGAGATCTCGCCACCGCCACTGTTGTCCACGACACCCAGTTGCCGCAGCAGCAAGGTTCCAGGCGTGGCGATCAGGCCCTGAG
>NZ_KV828470.1:10213-12457 GCF_001836405.1 Pseudomonas sp. HMSC057H01
GCAAGGTTCCAGGCGTGGCGATCAGGCCCTGAGCACGGTTGACCAGTTCTCCCCCGCGCAGATCGAGTGCGATGGCCGTATCGCTGACCAGCCTGCCGCTGCCCTGCTGATCCAGCCCCTTCAGGTTGGCATCGATCGCACCCTTGGCAGTGATCCGGCCGTTCTGGCTGTTGTCCACCAGGTCCGCGACCAGCGCGAGCCCGGCACCGCTGCCTATGCCGCCCTTCTGGCTATTGTTGAGGCTGCCAGTACGGATCTCCGCGGCCTCCTTGGCGCTGACGATGCCGCCCTGGCTATTGTCGAGGCTGGCGCTGCGCAGGACGGCACCGGCGTCGGTGACCACCCTGCCCCCCTGGTTGTTCAATGCACCCTGGCTGGAAAGCGACAAGGTCCCGGCGCTGGAGACTGCACCGCCCTGGTTGTCCAGCCGACCGCTCTTCACGCTCAGGCGTCCCTGGCTGCTCAAGCTGCCCGCCTGATTGCCCAATACGCCGTCCAGAATGACGTCGATGCTTTGCTGGCTGCTGAGCAGGCCGCCGTTGCCATTGAACAGTTCGGCGCCATTCAGGCGCAGCCCATCACGACTGGCGAGTACCCCGCCGTCCTGGTTGAGTACCCGTGGCGCGGCGAGGCGAAGTCCGCTATCGCCGATGGCCTTGCCGCCTCGGTTGTCCAACTGCTCGGCGACGTCCAGTGTCACCTGGCCCGGGCTGGCGATTTCGCCCGCACGGTTGTCGATCCTCCGGGCGGAAACGGTCAGGTTGCCATCAGCACTGACCAGACCGCCGCTGCGGTTGTCGAGGCTATCGGCCTCGAGCATCAGCGCACCCTCGCTGCTCAATTCGCCACCCGCCTGGTTAAAGGCTGTCACGCTGGCGTGCAGGTCACCCCTGGCCGCGATCCGTCCCCTGACACTGTTCGCTCGCTCGGCAGTCAGTTTCAGACGACCTTCGCTAAGCAGGTCGCCGTCATCGTTTTCCAAACGGGACACGTCGATATCGACGGCGCCCTTGCTGCCGATGGAGCCACTGCGGTTGTCCAGGGCAAGCGCCCGGATATCCAGGCCTCCGGTGCCGGAGAGAACACCTTCGAGGCTGTTGTCCAGAGCCTGGGCGATGCGCAACGTCAGTACACCGCCGCTGCGCAGGCGGCCACCCTGGTTGGTCAGCGCGGAGGTGGTGAGTGTGAAGGCTCGGTCGCTGGAAATTTCCCCGCCGCTGTTGTCCACCATGCCGAGTTGGCGCAGGAGCAAGGTTCCAGGCGTGGCGATCAGGCCCTGAGCGCCATTGGCCAGGGTTCCCTCGTTCAGGTCGAGTATGATGCCGGCATTACTGACCAGCCGCCCTTTGCCCTGCTGATCGAGTCCCTTGATATTTGCGTCGATCATGCCTTTGGCAGTGATCCGGCCTTCCTGGCTGTTATCCACCTCAGTAGCAATCAGGCCGAGCCCGTCATTACTGCCAAGATTGCCTTTCTGGCTGTTGTTCAGAACCCCGGTATGGATCTCCGCCGCTGCGTTGGCACTGATGATCCCTGATCGGCTGTTGTCCAGGCTGGCGCTGGTCAGGCGCAGGCTGGAGTCCGTCACCAACTTGCCGCCACGGTTGTCCACCGCCTCCTGGCTGCTCAGTCTCAGCGCACCGGCGCTGGACAGAGTGGCGTCCTGGTTGTGTATGCGCCCGGCGCTCACCGTCAGGGTACCGTCGCTGAGCAGCGCGCCCTTGCCCTGATTGTCCAGCACGCCGTCCAGAGTGACCTCTATATGTCTCTGACTGCTGAGCAGTCCGGCATTGCCATTGAACAATTCGGTACCACTCAGGCGCAGCCCATCGCGGCTGGCGAGTACTCCCTTGTCCTGGTTGAGCACGCGTGGCGCGGTGATGCCCAGACCACTGTCACCGACGATCTTGCCGCCACGGTTGTCCAGTTGTTCAGTGAGGTTCAGCGTCGCCACGCCCTGGCTGGCAATCTCGCCGGCACGGTTGTCCACCTGCCGGACATCGATGACCACACCTCGGTTGCCGGCGATGCGACCAGCGCCGTTGTCGACTTTGTCGGCGTCGAGGGCCAGCGCGCCCTGAGTCGTCAGCTCTCCCCCGTTCTGCACCAGCGCACCGAGTTTGGCACGCAGATCATCCTTGGCGACGATACGCCCCTTGGAATTGTTCGCCTCATCGGCCGCCAGCTTCAGGCCGCGTTCGGCGATCAGCGTGCCAGCGTCGTTTTCCAGGCGGGTCACACCGA
>NZ_KV828471.1:0-210 GCF_001836405.1 Pseudomonas sp. HMSC057H01
GTCAACTCGATGCTCGATCAAGAGCCGACGTTCAAGTTCAAGGTTGGTCGGAGGATCGACCAGTGACTTGGCGGCCCTGGTTGGTGGTCGCCCTGGTAGGCGCGCTGGTGTTCTGGCGCCTCGATCACGTGACCGCCCAGCGTGATGACCTGCAGGCCGCCGTCGAGCAATCCGCCGAGACGATCACCGCCATGGCCCAGCAGGCCCAGC
>NZ_KV828472.1:0-2331 GCF_001836405.1 Pseudomonas sp. HMSC057H01
CACGCGCAGGCCCGCGAGGGCCGGAGTTGCGCCACCGGGCGCAGCAAAAAGGGGGCCGAAGCCCCCTTGGTCAAGTTAGATCGCGTTTGGCGAAGGACACAACGCTACATGCGTGGCCAACCTTGATGTAGGTCGTCCACGATCAGAAGGTGGTGGTGTCGGCCCTGGCCTGAATGTTCGCGCATATGCGGATGATCCGGCGGTAGATCCGGGTGGTCATGGGCGATATCCGATGGATCGCCGGCAGGCCAAAGCATTAGCGCAAGCACTACACCGGCAAGGCCAATCAATGACATAACGATGAAGGTTGATTGCAGTCCAAAGGCAGCACCGAAGCGTCCCGCCAGCGGGTAGCAGATCAGCCAGCAGGCATGTGACAGCGCAAACTGTGCAGCGAATAGCGCAGGCCGATCCTCGGCATGGGCGGAACGGCGCAGCAGCCGACCAGAAGGCGTTTGTGCCACGCTGTAGCCGAAACCAATCACCAGCCAAAGTGGAAGCAACAGAACATAAGACGGAATCAGCGCCCCGATGGCCGTACCGATAACCAGCACCGCCGCTCCCGTGACCATGACAGGTCGATCCGCTAATTTGTTGAGCAGCCCAGGCAGTGCAAATGCAGCGATCATCGAGCCGCCCCCAAACGCCGCCAAAGCCCAAGCTACTTCTGCTTCGCCAAGGCCGAAGCGTGCCTTCACGATGACCACCGTATTCACTATCACCATCGCGCCTGCTGCTGACACGGCAAGGCTAACTGCCAGAAGTCCCCGCAGCCGCGGCGTTGCAAGGTAGAGGCGAACGCCCCGCGTGGTGCGCTCCCAGATGCCGCGACGTGGGCCGGGTGTCGAGGCGGGCAACACCACGCTGACCACCAGCGCGGCCGAGACAAGGAAGCCAAGCACTGTCCCGGCAAACAGGTTGTGGAAGCTGATGATGGTCAGCAGCGCAGCCGCCAGCATCGGGGAAACCAGGCTTTCAAGGTCGTAGGCCAGCCGCGAGAGCGACAGCGCCTTCGTGTACTCCTCCTCGTCAGGCAGGATGTCCGGGATGGTCGCCTGAAAGGTCGGCGTGAATCCGGCAGAAGCCGCCTGCAACACGAAGATCAGGAGATAGATTTGCCAGACCTCGGTGACGAAGGGCAGGCAGAGAGCCACGGCGGCTCGAATCAGGTCAAGTGCGACCAGCAGCGACCTACGCGGCAAGCGGTCGGCGAACGCCTGAGCGATCGGGGCGATGCCGACATAAGCAAGCATCTTGATAGCCAGCGCCGTACCAAGCACCGCTCCGGCGTCCGCGCCCGCCAGTTCGTAGGCGAGTAGGCCCAGCGCCACAGTCATCAGGCCGGTGCCCACTAGCGCGATCACTTGCGCAGCGAACAGGTGGCGATAGGTGCGGTTCTTAAGGACAGCGAGCATAAGTCGGCCTCATAGGAGTTTTGCGAGTGCCTTCATTTCGCCCATGACGGAAGCGGCGTCATGGTCAAGGCAATGTTCGATGTGGTCGTGGATCAGAGCACGCTTTGCTGCCGTTACCGCGCTTTCAACCGCTGAAAGCTGGCGGGCAATATCGAGGCAAGGTTCCTCCGCCTCGATCATGCCGATAACGTGTCGAAGGTGGCCTTCGGCACGCTTGAGCCGCTTCACAAGGGCAGGATGACTGGTGTGTTTGTGTGATTCCGTCATACGGAAATTGTATCCCCCTAGGGGGGATACGTCTAACGGCAATAATGCTTTGCCACAAATGGAGTGACGTGCCAGCGCAGCAGAAGAAAGTGCGCCATCCCGCAGGGACGACGCACCGAAGGCAGCGCGGCGCGATCAGCTCGTCGCCGTTGCCGTCATCGACTGCAACTGGTCGATCACGCCAAGCTCAACGAACACGCAAGCCTGCTTCTCCGCGATCGGCACGTTGAACACCTGCGCGAACACCGAGCGCCGCAGATGGGCCAGCCGGCCCGTGCGATACGCCTGCTCGGGCTTCATGCACCCGCCGCCCTGAGCGCCGCTGCGCTGCGGATCGCATTCGACCAGCGCGACAAAGCCGTCATCGGACAGCTTCTGATGCTCGGGACACAGGCCCCAGCCGGTCGCCGTGTGGCGCTCCATGCTCGCGCGCAGGCGCTTGTCCAGCAGGATCGCGCCGGTATCGAACGCCGTGCCGCAGACCAGGCAAACGTGCTGTTCGAGGGAAACGTGTGATTTGTCGTTCATGACGATTCTCCGGTTGCAAGGGCGGAATTGCCCGGAACCGTCGAAGTCACGGCGCAGCGCAGCAGTCAGGGGTCAAGGACGGCCGCCGGACGCAAGCGCCATCGGCGCGCAGCCCTTGACG
>NZ_KV828473.1:0-627 GCF_001836405.1 Pseudomonas sp. HMSC057H01
GCCTGGACGACAACTTCTTCGAACTGGGCGGTCATTCGTTGCTGGCTACCCGGGTGATTTCTCGGGTTCGCCAGGAGCAGCAGTTGGACGCAAGCCTGAAGGCGTTGTTCGAGCGGCCGGTTCTGGAAGCGTTCGCCCAGGGATTGGAACGCACGACGGATGCGGTCTCGACGATACCGCTTGCCGATCGGCAGCAACCGTTGGCACTGTCCTTCGCTCAGGAGCGTCAGTGGTTCCTCTGGCAACTGGAGCCGGAAAGCGCGGCCTACCATATTCCGAGTGCCTTGCGCCTACGCGGGCGGCTGGACGTGGATGCCTTGCAACGCAGCTTCGACAGCCTGGTCGCGCGGCATGAAACCTTGCGTACCCGCTTCCGGCTGGAGGGAGGGCGTTCGTACCAGCAGGTACAACCTGCGGTTAGCGTTTCCATCGAGCGGGAACAGTTCGGTGAAGAAGGCCTGATCGAACGGATACAGGCCATCGTTGTGCAGCCATTCGACCTGGAACGGGGGCCGCTGCTGCGGGTGAACCTGTTGCAACTGGCCGAGGACGACCATGTACTGGTGCTGGTCCAGCACCACATCGTGTCCGATGGTTGGTCGATGCAGGTGATGGTCGAGGAACTGG
>NZ_KV828474.1:0-407 GCF_001836405.1 Pseudomonas sp. HMSC057H01
AATGGGTGCGGGTGGATAGGGGCCACTACCCCGTGCGCATCCTGCGCTCCACCTGCATTGATTGGTTATCGCAAAGGGTGAAGGCCTTGTGGGTCGGTAACCCGTCACTTTGCTTACAGCCCGATGTGGCAGGTGAGACTGCCGTCTACCGAGTTTCGACCTTCGGAAACTAAAAGGCCCGGGAGAGGGGATCTTCCGGGCCTCCCGTCCATCTCGCTGAAAGCCAAGGAAGGAAAACATCGAGTCAGACGGGGGCCTGATGATGCCGCGCCAGACCTGACAACGCAATAAAAAACCCGGCGCCAGGGCCGGGTTTCGAGTGCGTCACGCTGCGTTCACAGCAATTCACGCTGGTATGAAAACACCCTTCATTCCGCGCGTAAAACTATTTCTTCAAGCGCTCTCGC
>NZ_KV828475.1:0-26145 GCF_001836405.1 Pseudomonas sp. HMSC057H01
AGCGGGGAGATTGATACCTTTTTCGAAGACTTTGTTCAGACTGTTGCGTTCGATCCGCTTGCCGCGAACCACGCCATTCATGTCTGCAATAAGGAGGTCGACGAACTGGACCTCGGGATGTTCCTTGAGGAACTCGCTCGGTTCAGTGAGCTGAACGGCACGCTGGGGTACCGACATGATGCAACACCTTTTTTGTTAAAAATTTCAATCATGCGGGGGGTAGGCTATGAGTCAATCCGAAAGCCTGTGGGATGTCAATAGCCGCCAAAAACGCCCTCTTGTGGGGCGTTGAGGCCGTTTTCAGGGCATTTTCGCCGGACGAAAAGCCGAAAAAAACCTCGCGTCGAAGGGTGTTCAGGAGTGCGTGTTCAATTTTTTACAGGCCTATTGTGTAAAAAAATGAACAACGCTAAGCTCGGCCAAACCCCATAACATCTACAAACAACGGGTGTCTCATGTCTCGCCTGCCGTTAATCGGCGTCACCGCCTGCACCAAGCAGATCGGTCTTCATCCCTACCACATTGCCGGCGACAAATATCTGCGTGCCGTCGTCAACGGCGCTGGCGGTCTCCCGCTGATCATTCCTGCGCTGGGCGAGTCGATCGACCAGGCAGCCCTGCTGGACAGCGTCGACGGCTTGCTCTTCACTGGCTCGCCGTCGAACGTCGAGCCCCGTCATTATAGTGGACCGGCGAGCGAGCCCGGCACCCTCCACGACTCCGACCGCGACGCCACCACGCTGCCGCTCGTCCGCGCCGCCATCGACGCCGGCATTCCGGTCCTCGGCATCTGCCGCGGTTTCCAGGAAATGAACGTGGCTTTCGGCGGTAGCCTGCACCAGAAGGTGCACGAGGTCGGAACCTTCATGGACCACCGCGAGCCGGCCGACCAGCCGCTCGAGGTTCAGTACGCGCCGCGCCATGCCATGCATGTGCAGCCGGGCGGAGTGCTCGCCGGCATCGGCTTGCCGAGCGAGTTCCAGGTCAATTCCATCCATGGCCAGGGCGTTGATCGTCTGGCGCCGGGCCTTCGAGTAGAAGCACTGGCGCCTGACGGGTTGGTCGAAGCCATCTCCGTAGAAGGTGCAAAAGCCTTCGCTCTTGGTGTGCAATGGCACCCGGAGTGGCAGGTTCTGACGAACCCCAACTATCTCGCTATCTTCCAGGCTTTCGGTAAGGCCTGCAGCAAGAGGGCGGGGCAACGTTGAGTCCGGCTGTTGGGGCCGGACTCTCAACCCTGAGGTCTTTATGACTACCAAGTTAGACCAGCTGACCAGCTGGCTGAAGGAACGCAAGATCACCGAAGTGGAATGCCTGATTTCCGATCTGACAGGCATCGCCCGCGGCAAGATCTCGCCGACCAACAAATTCATCGCGGAAAAGGGCATGCGCCTGCCGGAGAGCGTTCTGCTGCAGACCGTCACCGGCGACTACGTGGAAGACGACATTTACTACGACCTGCTCGACCCGGCCGACATCGATATGGTCTGCCGCCCGGACGAGAATGCCGTGTTCCTCGTCCCCTGGGCCATCGAGCCCACCGCGATGGTGATCCACGACACCTTCGACAAGCTCGGCAATCCCATCGAGCTGTCGCCGCGCAACATCCTCAAGCGCGTGTTGAAGATGTATGCCGACAAGGGCTGGCGGCCGATCGTGGCGCCAGAGATGGAGTTCTACCTGACCAAGCGCAGCGACGACCCCGACTATCCGCTGCAGGCCCCGGTGGGCCGCTCCGGACGCCAGGAAACCGGGCGCCAGTCGTTCTCCATCGACGCCGCCAACGAGTTCGACCCGCTGTTCGAGGACATGTACGACTGGTGCGAGGCCCAGGGCCTTGACCTGGATACGCTGATCCACGAGGAAGGCACCGCGCAGATGGAGATCAACTTCCGTCATGGCGACGCCCTCGACCTGGCCGACCAGATCCTGGTGTTCAAGCGCACCATGCGCGAGGCCGCGCTCAAGCACAACGTCGCCGCGACCTTCATGGCCAAGCCGATGACCGGCGAGCCGGGCAGCGCGATGCACCTGCACCAGAGCATCGTCGACGTGAAGACCGGCAAGAACATCTTCTCCAATGCCGACGGCACCATGAGCGAGCTGTTCCTGCACCATATCGGCGGCCTGCAGAAGTTCATCCCGGAAGTGCTGCCGCTGTTCGCGCCCAACGTGAACTCGTTCCGCCGCTTCCTGCCCGATACCTCGGCGCCGGTGAACGTCGAGTGGGGCGAAGAGAACCGTACCGTCGGCCTGCGCGTGCCGGACTCCAGCCCGGAGAACCGCCGGGTCGAGAACCGTCTCGCCGGCGCCGACGCTAACCCTTACCTGGCGCTGGCTGCCAGCCTGCTGTGCGGCTACATCGGCATGGTCGAAGGCATCAAGCCGAGCGCCCAGGTCAAAGGTCGCGGCTATGAACGCCGCAACCTGCGCCTGCCGCTGACGATCGAAGCGGCGCTGGAGCGCATGGAGAACTGCAAGCCCCTCGAGCAGTATCTCGGCAGCAAGTTCATCAGCGGCTACGTCGCGGTGAAGCGTGCGGAGCACGAGAATTTCAAGCGGGTAATCAGCTCCTGGGAGCGGGAATTCCTCCTGCTTTCCGTTTGATCCTGACCGGGGGCGGCCGGCGTGGTCCGCCGCTCCCGGACAGTCTTGAATAGAAGAGGTGTGACATGAACAGCCAAATCACCAACGCCAAGACCCGTGAGTGGCAGGCGTTGAGCCGCGACCACCATCTGCCGCCGTTCACCGACTACAAGCAGTTGAACGAGAAGGGCGCGCGGATCATCACCAAGGCCGAAGGCGTCTATATCTGGGACAGCGAGGGCAACAAGATCCTCGATGCGATGGCCGGCCTCTGGTGCGTCAACGTCGGCTACGGCCGCGAGGAGCTGGTCCAGGCCGCCACCCGGCAGATGCGCGAGTTGCCGTTCTACAACCTGTTCTTCCAGACCGCCCACCCGCCGGTGGTCGAGCTGGCCAAGGCGATCGCCGACGTCGCTCCGGAAGGCATGAACCACGTGTTCTTCACCGGCTCCGGCTCCGAGGCCAACGACACCGTGCTGCGTATGGTCCGCCACTATTGGGCGACCAAGGGCCAGCCGCAGAAGAAAGTGGTGATCGGCCGCTGGAACGGCTACCACGGCTCCACCGTCGCCGGCGTCAGCCTGGGCGGCATGAAGGCGTTGCATGAGCAGGGTGATTTCCCCATCCCGGGCATCGTCCACATCGCCCAGCCCTACTGGTACGGCGAGGGCGGCGACATGTCGCCGGACGAATTCGGCGTCTGGGCCGCCGAGCAGCTGGAGAAGAAGATTCTCGAAGTGGGCGAGGAAAACGTCGCCGCCTTCATCGCCGAGCCGATCCAGGGCGCCGGCGGCGTGATCGTCCCGCCGGACACCTACTGGCCGAAGATCCGCGAGATCCTCGCCAAGTACGACATCCTGTTCATCGCCGACGAAGTGATCTGCGGCTTCGGCCGTACCGGCGAGTGGTTCGGCAGCCAGTACTACGGCAACGCCCCGGACCTGATGCCGATCGCCAAGGGCCTCACCTCCGGCTACATCCCCATGGGCGGGGTGGTGGTGCGCGACGAGATCGTCGAAGTGCTCAACCAGGGCGGCGAGTTCTACCACGGCTTCACCTATTCCGGTCACCCGGTGGCGGCCGCCGTGGCCCTGGAGAACATCCGCATCCTGCGCGAAGAGAAGATCATCGAGAAGGTGAAGGCGGAAACGGCACCGTATTTGCAGAAACGCTGGCAGGAGCTGGCCGACCACCCGTTGGTGGGCGAAGCGCGCGGGGTCGGCATGGTCGCCGCCCTGGAGCTGGTCAAGAACAAGAAGACCCGCGAGCGTTTCACCGACAAGGGCGTCGGGATGCTGTGCCGGGAACATTGTTTCCGCAACGGTTTGATCATGCGCGCGGTGGGCGACACTATGATTATCTCGCCGCCGCTGGTGATCGATCCGTCGCAGATCGATGAGTTGATCACCCTGGCGCGCAAGTGCCTCGATCAGACCGCCGCCGCCGTCCTGGCTTGAGTCCCTGAGCGGACTTTTGCCAGACTGCGCCAGTGCGTTGGCCAGGCTCACCGGGTGGTGACGCGATCGGTTGCGCCACCGCCCGGATACTTCAACAAAAATGGAGCTACCCCGCATGATGAAACGTTTCGGTAAGACCCTGCTCGCCCTGACCTTGGCGGGCTCTGTGGCCGGTATGGCGCAGGCTGCGGACAACAAGGTACTGCACGTGTACAACTGGTCCGACTACATCGCGCCGGACACCCTGGAGAAGTTCACCAAGGAAACCGGGATCAAGGTCGTCTACGACGTCTACGACAGCAACGAAGTGCTGGAAGCCAAGTTGCTGGCGGGCAAGTCCGGGTACGACGTGGTGGTGCCGTCCAACTCCTTCCTCGCCAAGCAGATCAAGGCCGGGGTCTACCAGAAGCTCGACAAGTCCAAGCTGCCGAACTGGAAGAACCTGAACAAGGACCTGATGCACACCCTGGAAGTCAGCGACCCGGGCAACGAGCATGCGATTCCCTACATGTGGGGCACCATCGGCATCGGCTACAACCCGGACAAGGTCAAGGCGGCCTTCGGCGACAATGCGCCGGTGGATTCCTGGGACCTGGTATTCAAGCCGGAGAACATCCAGAAGCTGAAGCAGTGCGGCGTCAGCTTCCTCGACTCGCCGACCGAGATTCTCCCGGCGGCCCTGCACTATCTCGGCTACAAGCCGGACACCGACAATCCCAAGGAACTCAAGGCGGCCGAAGAGCTGTTCCTGAAGATCCGTCCCTACGTCACCTACTTCCACTCGTCGAAGTACATTTCCGACCTGGCCAACGGCAACATCTGCGTCGCCATCGGCTACTCCGGCGACATCTACCAGGCCAAGTCCCGCGCCGAAGAGGCGAAGAACAAGGTCACCGTCAAGTACAACATTCCCAAGGAAGGCGCCGGCAGCTTCTTCGACATGGTCGCCATTCCCAAGGACGCCGAGAACACCGAGGGCGCCCTGGCCTTCGTCAACTTCCTGATGAAGCCGGAAATCATGGCCGAGATCACCGACGTGGTTCAGTTCCCCAACGGCAACGCAGCGGCCACCCCGCTGGTGTCCGAGGCGATCCGCAACGACCCGGGCATCTACCCGAGCGAAGAGGTCATGAAGAAGCTGTATACCTTCCCCGACCTGCCGGCCAAGACCCAGCGGGCGATGACCCGCAGCTGGACCAAGATCAAGTCCGGCAAGTGATCCGCGAGGAGCCCGGCGGCGCCTGAAGCCGCCGGCGCTCCGGCACGAGAGAACCGGAACGCGGCCGGGTTTCCTCCGGCCACGCTCCCCTGCGAAGAGGTTCGACTCTTTTGCCCGTTCGTCCAGACGCTTCCTCCTGGGGGCCCGACGACCGGACGCAGTATCGACGACGAAGACGCTGCCATGGGCGCTGCGCCAATCTGCCGCGCCGGGGCCGGTCGTGTCGCTCGCACCGGGGCCGAGGGCCCGGAAAACCTGAAACCAACACGCCGGTAGGGAACCCAGCTCACTCATGTTTCCCGGCGGAATCGTCGGGTTGTCATGAAACCCGAGTGATCTGGGCTTACATCGGCACTTGAAGAACACGGGTCGAACAGGCAGGGTGCTGCCGTGAAAAGGCCCGGAACAGGAGTCGGACATGCAACATTCCATTGGCAAGACACTGCTGGTAGCCGCTCTGGCTACGGCGATCGCGGGCCCCGTGCAGGCGGAGAAGAAGAGCCTGCACATCTATAACTGGACCGATTACATCGCTCCCACCACCCTCAAGGACTTCACCAAGGAGAGCGGGATCGACGTCAGCTACGACGTCTTCGACTCCAACGAGACCCTCGAGGGCAAGCTGGTCTCCGGCCACTCCGGCTATGACATCGTGGTGCCGTCGAACAACTTCCTCGGCAAGCAGATCCAGGCCGGTGCCTTCCAGAAGCTGGACAAGAGCAAGCTGCCGAACTGGAAGAACCTCGATCCGGCGCTGCTCAAGCAACTGGAGGTCAGCGACCCGGGCAACCAGTACGCGGTTCCCTACCTGTGGGGCACCAACGGCATCGGTTACAACGTGGCCAAGGTCAAGGAAGTCCTCGGCGACCAGCCGATCGACTCCTGGGCCATCCTCTTCGAGCCGGAGAACATGAAGAAGCTCGCCAAGTGCGGCGTAGCCTTCATGGACAGCGGCGACGAGATGCTGCCCGCCGCCCTCAACTACCTGGGGCTGGACCCCAACACCCACGACCCGAAGGACTACAAGAAGGCCGAGGAAGTCCTGACCAAGGTTCGCCCCTACGTCAGCTACTTCCACTCCTCCAAGTACATCTCCGACCTGGCCAACGGCAACATCTGCGTCGCCTTCGGCTATTCCGGGGACGTCTTCCAGGCCGCTGCCCGCGCCGAAGAGGCCGGCAAGGGCATCGACATCCAGTACGTGATTCCCAAGGAAGGCGCCAACCTGTGGTTCGACCTGATGGCGATTCCCGCCGATGCCAAGGCCGCCGATAACGCCTATGCGTTCATCGACTACCTGCTGCGTCCGGAGGTGATCGCCAAGGTCAGCGACTACGTCGGCTACGCCAACGCGATACCGGGGGCCCGCCCGCTGATGGACAAGAGCGTCAGCGACAGCGAGGAGGTGTATCCGCCGCAGGCCGTGCTCGACAAGCTCTACGTTTCCGCCGTGTTGCCGGCCAAGGTGCTGCGCCTGCAGACCCGTACCTGGACCCGGATCAAGACCGGCAAATAAGTTCAAATTCCGCCCGGTAGCGTGACCGGGCTCAACGACTTGGGAGTTGTGGTAATGGCGATAGCCTCCGGTGCCTACAAGAAAGCCCTAGAGGGCAACCAGCAGCCGAAAGAGGTGCTGGTAAAGATCGACCGGGTAACCAAGCAGTTCGACGAGACGCTGGCGGTGGACACCGTGTCCCTGACCATCAACAAGGGCGAGATCTTCGCCCTGCTCGGCGGCTCCGGCTCGGGTAAATCCACCCTGTTGCGCATGCTCGCCGGTTTCGAGCGGCCCACCGAGGGGCGGATCTTCCTCGATGGCCAGGACATCACCGACCTGCCGCCCTACGAGCGACCGATCAACATGATGTTCCAGTCCTATGCGCTGTTCCCGCACATGAGCGTGGCGCAGAACATCGCCTTCGGCCTCAAGCAGGACGGCCTGCCCAAGGCCGAGATCGACGAGCGCGTGGCCGAGATGCTCAAGCTGGTGCACATGACCCAGTACGCCAAGCGCAAGCCGCACCAGCTCTCCGGCGGCCAGCGCCAGCGGGTGGCCCTGGCCCGTTCGCTGGCCAAGCGGCCGAAGCTGCTGCTGCTCGACGAGCCGATGGGCGCGCTGGACAAGAAGCTGCGCTCGCAGATGCAACTGGAACTGGTGGAGATCATCGAGCGCGTCGGCGTGACCTGCGTGATGGTGACCCACGACCAGGAAGAGGCCATGACCATGGCCCAGCGCATCGCCATCATGCACCTGGGCTGCATCGAGCAGATCGGCAGCCCGATGGACATCTACGAGACCCCGGCGAGCCGCCTGGTCTGCGAGTTCATCGGCAACGTCAACCTGTTCGACGGCGTGCTGGTGGAGGACGTGCAGGACCATGCGGTGATCGCCTGCCCGCAGCTGGAGAACCCGATCTACATCGGCCACGGCATCAGCACCCGCGCCGAGGACAAGCGCATCACCTACGCGCTGCGGCCGGAGAAAGTGATGATCAGCGCGCAGAAGCCGGACAACCTGGAACACGCCGGGCACAACTGGGCCCAGGGCACCGTCTACGACATCGCCTACCTTGGCGGCCACTCGGTGTACTACATCAAGCTGGCCTCCGGGATGATCGTCCAGGCCTTCATGGCCAACGCCGAGCGCCACGTCGCCCGGCCGACCTGGGACCAGTCGGTGTACATCAGCTGGTACGACGACAGCGGCGTGGTACTGCAGTCATGAAATTCGCCAACAGCCTGAAAAAGCGCATGCCCACCGGGCGGCATGCGGTCATCGGGGTGCCGTTCCTGTGGCTCTTCCTGTTCTTCCTGCTGCCCTTCGCCATCGTGCTGAAGATCAGCCTGGCGGAAGCGGACGTGGCCATCCCGCCCTACACCGAGATCTTCGCCTACGCGGACCAGCAGTTGCAGGTGCTCCTCAACCTCGGCAACTACCTGATGCTGACCGATGACCCGCTCTACATCGATGCCTACCTCGGCTCGCTGAAGATGGCCTTCATCAGTACCCTGATCTGCCTGCTGGTGGGCTACCCGATGGCCTACGCCATCGCCCGCTCCAGCCAGTCCTCGCAGACTGTCCTGCTGCTGCTGATCATGATGCCGACCTGGACGGCGATCCTGATCCGGGTCTATGCCTGGATGGGCATCCTTTCCAACAACGGCCTGCTCAACAGCGTACTGATGGGGCTGGGGCTCATCAGCGAGCCGCTGACCATCCTCAATACCAACATCGCGGTGTACATCGGCATCGTCTATTCCTACCTGCCGTTCATGATCCTGCCGCTCTACGCCAACCTGGTGAAGCACGACCCGAGCCTGCTGGAGGCCGCTTCCGACCTGGGCGCGCGTAACTTCACCAGCTTCTGGAAGATCACCGTGCCGCTGTCGAAGAACGGCATCATCGCCGGCTGCATGCTGGTGTTCATCCCGGCGGTGGGCGAGTTCGTCATCCCGGAACTGCTCGGCGGCCCCGAGACCCTGATGATCGGCAAGGTGCTCTGGCAGGAGTTCTTCAACAACCGCGACTGGCCGGTGGCGTCCGCCCTGGCGGTGGTAATGCTGGCGATCCTGATCATCCCGATCATCCTGTTCAACAAGAACCAGGCCAAAGAACTGGAGGGCAAGGTATGAGCCAGCACAGCGTATCCCGCTCCGTATCCCGTTCAACAGGCTCTCCATCCAGAAGCGTGGCCAAAGAACTGGAGGGCAAGGTATGAAGCGCTGGAATTTCTCCAACGTCATGCTGATCGTCGGCCTGCTCTTCATCTACCTGCCGATGCTGATCCTGGTGATCTATTCGTTCAACGCCTCCAAGCTGGTGACGGTGTGGGGCGGCTGGTCGGTGAAGTGGTACGTCGGCCTGCTGGACAACACCCAACTGGTCAGTTCGGTCGGCCGCTCCCTGGAGATCGCCTTCTATACGGCGTTCTCCTCGGTGCTCCTCGGCACCCTGGCGGCCTTCGTCCTCACCCGCATCCCGCGCTTCCGCGGTCGTACGCTGTTCGGCGGCATGGTCACCGCGCCGCTGGTGATGCCGGAAGTGATCACCGGCCTGTCGCTGCTGCTGTTGTTCGTGGCCATGGCGCAACTGATCGGCTGGCCGCAGGAACGGGGTATCGTGACCATCTGGATCGCCCACACCAGCTTCTGCTCGTCCTACGTGGCGGTGGTGGTGTCGGCGCGCCTGCGTGAACTCGACCTGTCGATCGAGGAAGCGGCGATGGACCTGGGCGCCAAGCCCTGGAAGGTGTTCCTGCTGATCACCATCCCGATGATCGCGCCCTCGCTGGCGGCGGGCGGCATGATGTCCTTCGCCCTGTCGCTGGACGACCTGGTACTGGCCAGCTTCGTCTCCGGACCCGGCTCGACCACCTTGCCGATGGAAGTGTTCTCGGCGGTACGCCTGGGCGTGAAGCCGGAGATCAACGCGGTGGCCAGCCTGATCCTGCTGAGCGTTTCGCTGTTCACCTTCTTCGCCTGGTACTTCACCCGCCAGGCCGAGGAGCGGCGTCGCCGGGCGATCCAGCAGGCGATGGAAGAGACCGCGACCGACTGGCAGAAAGGCTCGCCGACCCCGGCCTGAGCCCTCCGCCGAAAAGAAAAGGCCACCTGCGGGTGGCCTTTTTCATTGGCGCGTCGGTGGCGGGAAATGCCTGGCTACGCTCCGTAGGACGAATAACGCCCGAGGTGTTATCCGCCGATACCCTGTTGTATCCGGCGGACAACCACCATCCGGTTACTCGCCCTACGCCACGCCGGGCGGATGCTCCGCCGGCCGGCTCAGCGCTTCGGTTCCAGCACCAGCACGCCCTTGCTGTTCGCCTTCACCTCGTTTTCCTCGTAGTGCTGCGGCAGGTAGTGGCCCTCGATGTAGGCCTCGGCCTGGTCGTCGTAGTGGCCGTCGAAGGGCACGCCGCTCTGCCCGACCGGGTTGATGCCAAGGCTGTGGGTCGGGTCGGCGAAGTCCACCAGGCGCCGGGTCGATGGGCCGTAGGTGACCGCCCAGGGGGCCGGGCCGATCTTCGCCGACAGGTTGTTCGGTACCTCGTGGGTGCCGGGGGCGGCGAACGGACCGACGTTGAGAAGGCGCTTGAGCAGCGCTTGCTGGCCCAGGGCGTGCTCGTGGGTCAGGGTATGCGCCTTGCCCCACAGCCAGCCGGACGGGTCGTTGCCGAGGGTGCCGCGCAGATGCGCGAGGGAGGCGTTCCAGGCGGCCCTGACGATATCCGCGCGGGTTTCCCGGCGTTCTGTGCGGCGGTCGTCCCACCAGGGCGAGTCGGCGTCGCCAGCCAGCCGAGGCAGCGCGCTGTCGATGGCGCGGGTGGCGATCAGACTGTCGAAGAAGGCATCGCCCAGTTCGTCGTGCAAGGCGCTCTCGGCAATCTGGAACAGCAACTGGTTGAACAGCGTGGCGGCGGTCGAGTCGACCGGGTAGTCGCCCTTCCAGGCCGCCAGTTGCTCGACCAGGCGCTTGCCTTCGGCGTCGTCGACCACCTCGCGCAGGACCGGCAGCAAGGGTGCGAGCAGGCGCGGCGCGTAGCCGGTGCGATTGCCGAGTTGCAGCGCGCGGCTGTTGTCCAGGTTCCATTTGGTGCCGCGGTCGGCCAGTTGGGTATCCAGCCACTGGCCGCGGTCCGCCAGGTTGTAGTAGCCGGGAATCGGCCGGCCATTGGCCGGGACCGGCTGGAAGTTGGCGGAGACGATGTAGCCGCGCGCCGGGTTTTCCTCCTGCGGGTTGTCGGCGAACGGATAGAAGCCGGACTTGTCCGCCTCGCCCTTGCTGCCGTCGAGGATGAAGCTCGGGTTCACTCCCTCCGGCCGCTTCGGCAGGGCCGCCGAGGCCCACCAGCCGATATCGCCGGCGGCATTGGCCCAGACCAGGTTGAGTCCTGGCGAATGGATCTTCGAGGCCGCCGCGCGGGCCTTGGCCAGGGTATCGGCGCGATTCAGCTGGTAGAAGGCGTCGAGCACCGGGTTCTCGGTCTCGAGGAAAGCCCACCACATGGCGATCGGGGTCTTGCCGGAGCTGGCGCCGAGGGCGTCGTTGACGATCGGACCGTGGGGCGAGCGGCGCAGGGTGAGCTTCACCGGCGCAGCGCCCTTGACCGCGATTTCCTGCTCCTCGCTCTGCAGGTCGACCCATTTGCCCTGGTACCAGACCTGGTTGGGGTTGTCCGGGTTGACCTTCTCGGCGACCAGGTCGAGGTCGTCGTTCTGGAACATCGTCAGGCTCCAGCCGAACGCGCGGTTGTGGCCCAGCGAGGCGAAGGGGTTGAGCGCCTGGTGGTGGCCATAGAGTTCGAAACCGGGCGCGCTCAGCTGGGCCTCGTACCATACCGCCGGCGCGGCGAAGCGGATATGCGGGTCGCCGGCCAGCAGGGGCTTGCCGCTGGCGGTGCGGCTGCCGGCGACGACCCAGGCGTTGCTGCCCTCGAACTGCGGCAGGCCGGCGTCCTCCAGGGCCTGCTGGCTGAGACGGGCGAGGGCGCCAAGGTCCTTCCAGTCGCCGGCGCCCAGTGCGCCGGAGGGCGTCAGCACGCCCTGCGGATGCCAGTCGAGATCGAAGATGCGCAGGTAGTCGCTGCCCAGTTCGTCGCGGATGTAGGTCAGCACCGGCTCGGTGCGGAAGGCGGCGGCGAAGCTGTAGGCCATGTAGCCGGCGATGCTCAGGGTGTCTTCGGGGGTGAAGGGACGCCTGGGTATGCCCAGCAGGTCGAATTCGAGCGGCGCCGGGTTGTTTTCCTGGAACTGGTTGACCCCGTCCAGGTAGGCCTCCAGCACCTTCCAGGGCTGCGACTGCTTGTCCTGGCGGGCGCTGTATTCGGCGGCGTGGTCGCGGATGCGCAGGGTGCGGAACAGACGGTCGGTATCCACCAGCTTGGGTCCGAGCACTTCGGCCAGCTCGCCGCGCGCCAGGCGCCGCAGCATTTCCATCTGGAACAGGCGGTCCTGGGCGTGCACGTAGCCGAGGGCGCGGTAGAGGTCGGTCTGGTTCTGCGCATACAGGTGCGGAACCCCGCGCTCGTCGTAGCGCACGTCGACCGGCGCCTGCAGGTGGGCCAGGGCGAGCGAGCCGTTGCGGAGCGGCTGCTTGGCATGGAGGTACCAGGCGCCGCCGGCAGCCGCGGCGGCGACCGCCACGGCGATCACGGTCAGGGTGCGTTTCATCGATCCTTTCTCCTTGTTGTAGTGCCGAGCATTCTGCGGATGCCGCCGGCCCGCGGCATTGACCGAATGCTCGGACCCTGGAAGTCTTTGGTCAATCGCGAGGAGCCGCCATGCAGGACGACCCGTCTACCAGCCCCCTGACCCATTCCGCCACGTTGCGGCGTCTGTTGTATGAAGCCCTGGACGCCCTCGGGCTCGACCCCACCCGCGTCTACCGCAGCGTCTACCGGCGTATCCCGCTGCCGCCGCCGACCCTGGGCGGCCGCCTGGTGCATGACAACGCCCCGTTGTTCTGGACCGAACTGGCGGCGGTGACCGGCGATGCCGACATCGGCCTGCACCTGGGCGAGGCAATGAAGCCGCGCCTGCTCGATGTGGTCGGCTACCTGCTGCTGTCCGCGCGCGACCTGGAGGAGGCGCTGCGCAGCTTCGTGCGTTTCCAGCACATTCTCTCCGGCGGTTTCGCCGCGCGCCTCGAGGTCGAAGGGGAAACGGCAAGGCTGATCCTCGACATCAACTACCTGGGCTATGCCTCGCTGCGCCAGCAGATCGAATGCCTGATGCTGCTGTTCCTCAAGCTGCTGGCGCTGATCAGCGACGACGAGTTCGTCGCCGAGCGCATCGAGTTCCGCCACCGAGCCCCGCCGCGGCTGGGCGAACACCGCCGGTTGTTCGGCAGGCTGCCGCTGTTCTCGCGGCCGCACGATGCCCTGGTGTTTTCCGCCGCCTTGCTGCGGCGTCCTTCGCGCAACGCCAATCCGGACATGCATGGCGTGCTGACCCGCCACGCGGAAGAACAGTCCCGCGAACTCAGCGAGAACCGCTTGCTCAATCGCGTGCGCTACCTGATCGAGCTGCGCCTCGGGGAGGGCTATGGCTTGCGCCAGTGCGCGGCGGAGCTGGGCCTTGGCAGCGGTGCCTTGCAGCGTGCGCTGGCCGCTGGGGGAGCGAGTTTCCGGCAGGTTCGCGATGAGGTTCGCCGGCAGCGGGCGAGCGAGATGCTGTTGGCCGGTCGCGCCATCCGCGAGGTGGCCAAGGCTTGCGGGTTCGCCGAGCTGTCGCCGTTCTACCGGGCCTTTCGCCGCTGGCACGCCGCGCCCCCGGAGCAATACAGGGCGCGGCTGGCGAAGCGGGAAGAGGGTTACTCGACCAGCGGTACCTGACGGCCGATCTCCAGGGTGGCGATGGCGTCGAGCTGGATCTCGATCTGCAGGAAGCGCATGGCGCGCTTGGGCGAGACGTTCTTGGCGATGCGCTTGACGTACTTGTCGCGCAGTTCCAGGCGGTCCTCCTGGAGGTCGTCGACACGCTCGATCAGCGTGCTCGCCTGGTCGTCGCTGACGTTGCCGCTGTTGTAGGCCTGGGCGTAGTCGAGCAGGAGCTTGAGGGTTTCCTTGCTGAGCTTGTCCGACTCGGTGCGGTAGGTGTTGTAGATCGGCCAGAACTTCTCGCCTTCCTGGTCGGTGAGGTTCATGTTGGCCTCGACGATGCGCTTGCGCTTGTAGTCGACGTCGGCCAGGTCGTTCTGGATCTGCGCCTGGTGCTCCTTCATCAGTTCCTTGCTGCTGGGCTGAGGGTCGTTCTGGGCGGCCATCAGCGGCAGGCTGACGAGGGCGAGCAGGGCGAGGGTGGGACGTAGGGACATGCAGCGACTCCTTGGTTCGGCAACGGCCCCTCGTGGGCCGACCCGGGCAGTGTAGCCGCTACGCCGTCCGGCGCCCCCTCCGGAAGGCCCGGTGTTGAGCCAGGTCAGCCTTTTTCCGGGGTCCAGGGGCAGTAGCAACCCACGGCGAGGGTATGGGTGGCATCCACCGGACGTCCCTGCAGCAGCGCTTCGAGGATCGGTTCGATGAAGCTGTTGCTGGAGGTGCATACCGCGCCCTCGCTATAGGGGCCGAAGTAGGCCAGGCGGCCGTCGCGGTCCCAGATCGCCACGGCCGGGCTGGCCGGCAACTGCTCGGAACCGGGCAGACCGGCGAGGGGGCGCAGGGCGGCCAGGTTGTCCGGCAGGCGGCCCTGGCTGCCAGGCTTCTGCAGGACATGGAACTCCACGCCCTTGCCGGCGAAGCGTTCGATCAGCTCGCCGAGGTGCTGCTGGTTGCCGACGTTGCAGGGGCAGGCCGGGTCCCAGAAATGCACCAGGCGGATCGCCCCCGGCCCGGCCAGCTCGGCCGGCAGGCGCAGGCTGTCGCCGGAGAACAGGGTGGTCTGCTCGCTGAACGGGCGGATGTAGCGGATCTCGAACCACCAGTAGGCGGCGAGCAGGCCGCCGGCCCAGAGCAGGCCGACCAGGCTGACGAGGAGCGTCTTGCGGCGGGGAGTCATGGCATTCACACGGAAAACGGGTGCCAAGCTTGCCATGTGTTCGCGCGCAGCTGAATATCCCTGGGTTTCGCCCGTGGCCCGGCCACGAATAGATTGCAGCCCGGAACCGCCGATGTCAGAAGCCTTCAACCCCGATTACCTGCGCCAGCACCTGCGACCCTTGGCCGCGGCCGAGGCGGACGCCGCCGTCCTCGCCTACCAGGCCTACTACGGCCTGGACCTGCGCTCCCGCCATCCGCGCCTGCAAGCGCGGCTCGGCAGCATGGCGGTCGACGGGCGCCGCCTGGCGGTGCAGGCCTGGCTGCTGCCGGAGGCGCGCGGCAGCCTGTTGCTGATGCATGGCTATTACGACCACATGGGACTGTATCGGCACGTGGTCGACTGGGCGCTGGGCATGGGCTTCTCGGTGCTCGCCTGCGACCTGCCGGGGCATGGCCTGTCCGAAGGCGAGCGGGCCAGCATCCGCGACTTCGCCGAATACCAGGCGGTGTTCAAGGGCCTGCTGGGCCAGGCTGCCGAACTCGACCTGGCGGCGCCCTGGCACCTCTGCGGACAAAGCACCGGTGGGGCGATCCTGCTGGACTACCTGCTGCACGGCGGCGAACGTCCCGAGCTGGGCGAGACGATTCTCCTGGCGCCGCTGGTGCGCCCGCGCGCCTGGGGCTGGTCGAAGCTCAGCTACCGCCTGCTGAGCCCCTTCGTCGACTCGATCCCGCGGCGCTTCTCGGAGAACTCCAGCGATCCGCAGTTCCTCGACTTCCTCCGCGAGCACGATCCGTTGCAGCCACGCACCCTGCCGACCGCCTGGGTCGGCGCGCTGACCCGCTGGGTGCCGCGCATCGAGCGGGCGCCTCGGCGTGCCCTGAGCCCCCTGGTGGTGCAGGGCGAGTCCGACGAGACGGTGGACTGGCGCCATGGCCTTAAGGTGCTGCGGGAGAAATTCGACGAGCCGCGGATACTGTTGCTGGAAGAGGCGCGCCATCACCTGGCGAACGAAAGCGAGGGGCTGCGGCGGCGCTATTTCGATTTCCTGAGCGACGCGCTGGGGGCCTGAATTCCAGGCCCCGCGGCGATCAGGGGGCGACCGCCTGGTCCACCGCCAGGCCGGCTTTCAGCGCGGCCAGGGCCGCCTGGTAGTAGCTGCGGCCGGACGGCGACTCGGCGAAGTTCACGTACTGGGTGAGTTCCGCGTCGGAGAGATCGCGGTAGACATACAGCAGGGTGTTCTCCAGGTCCGCGCCGATCTGCTGCACCAGGCGCTGGCGCTGGCCTTCCAGCAACTGGCCGGTCTGTCCGCCGCCAAGCAGGCCGGGGAGGCCCGGAAGCATTTGGCTGAGGCTGTCGGCGGCGACCCCGGCCAGGGCCAGGCTGACTTCCGCACCGGCCTCTCGGGCCGGAAGGACCTGGGCCAGGCGCTTCACCAGGGCCCGGCGCGGCTCGCTGGCGGTCTGCCGCGGCAGGCCGTTGCTGTGCTGGAGCAACTGGTCGCGGCGGGTGGCGAGCACCTCGGCGGCGACCACCTTGCGCCCCAGCGGCGACTCGAAGAAATTCAGCGGGCTGGCGCTGTCCGGCAGGTTCTCGCGCAGGCCGTTGAGGGCGCGCTGGTCGACTTCGGCCGGGGCGAAGCGGCGATTGCTGTTGTCCACCAGGGTCTGGTAGAGCGCGGGTGGCAGCTTGTCCTGGTAGCGCTTCTGCGCCGCGTCCAGGGCATCGCTGAAATGCGCGCGCTGGTCGGGCCAGCCAGCGGCCTGGTACAGGCGTTGATAAGGGTCGGCCAGGGCGGGCAGACCAACCAGCAGTAAAGCGAAGGCGAGCAAAGCGCGCATTGATACTCCTTTGGCGGCGAAAGCCTCGTCGTTCGGGTGGTGCCGTCCATGGGGCGCTATTGTCGACATGCGGCGGACCGCTTGTCGAGACACCGGGGCGGCACGCTACAATGGACAATGCACATCAACGTCAATCATCCACTCCTGCATCGCATCGTCGATGAACTGGTCGACCAGGGCTGGTCGCACCAGAGCATCTTCATGCCTGAGCGTCTGACCACCAGATTGGCCGAAGAGTGCCGCACCCGTGCGGTCGCGGGCGACCTGACCCCGGCGGCGATCGGCCGCGGCGACGGCCAGGTGATCCGCGAAGGCATCCGCGGCGACCTCACGCAATGGCTGGAGCCCGGAGAATCCGTGGCCTGCGACGAATACCTGGGGGTGATGGACAGCTTGCGCCAGGCGCTCAACGCCTCGCTGTTCCTCGGCCTCGAGGATTTCGAGTGCCACTTCGCGCTGTACCCGCCGGGCGCCTATTACCAGAAGCATGTCGATCGTTTCCGCGACGACGACGCACGCACCGTCTCCGCGGTTCTCTACCTCAACGATGCCTGGTTGCCCGAGCATGGCGGCGCGCTGCGCCTGCACCTGCCGCAGCGGCAGGTGGACATCCAGCCGACGGGCGGTAGCCTGGTGGTGTTCATGTCCGCCGGCACCGAGCACGAAGTCCTGCCCGCCAGCCGCGACCGGCTGTCGCTGACCGGCTGGTTCCGCCGGCGCAACGAATCTCTCCTGCAACTCTCCTGAACCCTCGGCGGGGTCGCCGCCTCAGTGACCCCAGACCTTGATCGTGCCGCGCAGGTCGGTGATGTCGCGCAGTTCGATGCGGCCGATCGAGTTGTCGCCGATGTACAGGTCGCTGGCCACCCGCAGGCGGATGCGCTGCGCCGGCAGGCCGCTGGCGATCAACTGGTCGTTGATGGTGGCGAGGTCCGGCAGGCTGATCGCCAGTTGCTGCCCGCCGCCGCTGCCGGTGGTCACGTCCAGTGCCAGGGTCGGCTGCTCGACGCCGAAGATCGGCAGGCTCAGGCCGAGCTGGGCGGCGCCCAGGGGGATGTTGCCGCCGCGCCCGTCCGGGCAGTCGCCGGCCTTCACGCAGCCGTTGTCGATCACCAGGTTGCGCAGCGAGAGGCTGCCGCCGTCGTCCACCCAGGCGACCCTGGCCGCGCCGGCGCGCAGGTCCAGGCGCAGGCTGATGCCGGCCTGGCCGGTGACCTGGCTGAGACTGTCGTTGTCCAGGGCCTCCATGGCCGCCTGGCTGGCAGCGCTGGCGAGCAGCGCGGGGGCCAGGAAAAACGGTAGAAGCGAGCGGGTCGGGAGCATGACGGGCGGGTCCTTCGCGGTTGCGCGGGAAGCCAGTCTGCTCGGGGCGGCGGAGGTTCGCCATGGGCCGCCCGCAGTTCTATCCTAAGGATCGGCAAGAAATAGCCCTGGTCCCCGCCATACGGGCGCTGGAGCGCTACCGCGAGGCCTAACTCCGGTTGGGTCGAGGGCGGGTTTCCCCGGTGCTTCCCGGCTACTGTTACCGGGCGTGACCATCGGTGAGCGGCAGGCTACTCTGTGTGCCTGTCAAAGGGGTGGAGCATCCATGCAGAAGGTTCTGGTCAGCCGTTGCCTGCTGGGCCACCTGGTGCGCTACGACGGTGGCAGCCATGGCCCGTTCGACCTGCTCTCGCGCTGGCATGCGCAGGGGCGGATCGTCGCCCTTTGCCCGGAGGTCGCCGGCGGCCTGCCGACGCCCCGCCCGCCAGCGGAGATCCCCGGCGGCCAGGGCGGCGAAGTGCTGGACCGGCTGAACCGGGTCTTCACCGTCGACGGCGAGGATGTCAGCGAAGCATTCCTGCTGGGTGCGGAGGCGGCAGTGGAGCTGGTCCGCCGCCATGACATCCGGATGGCCGTGCTCAAGGCGCGCAGTCCTTCCTGCGGCAACCTGGAGAACTACGACGGGCGCTTCAACGGCAGCCGGGTCGCCGGCGAGGGCGTCACCGCCGCCGCCCTCAAGCGCATGGGCGTGCTGGTCTTCAACGAAGACGAGCTGGACCGCGCCGCGGTCTGCCTGGCCGGCCTCGACGCCGGCGGCTGAACGCTCAGCGCCGCAGCGGCGCGGTCAAGCGGTTCTCCAGGGCTTTCTGCACACGCTCGAAGAGCGCCGAAAGCAGCCAGTAGATCCCGGCGGCAGCGAGATAGAGCGGCAGCGGCTGGAAGGTCTCGGCGATGACCTCCTTGGTCGCCAGCATCAGCTCGGTCACGGTGATCACGGAGATCAGCGAAGTGTCCTTGATCAGGCTGATCAGGCTGTTCGACAGGCTCGGCACCGCCAGGCGCAGGGCCTGCGGAGTGATGATGTTCCACAGGGTCTGGCCCCAGGTCAGGCCGACCGAGAGCCCGGCTTCCCATTGTCCCTTGTCGATGCCGAGGATCGCCCCGCGCATGGACTCCGAGAGATAGGCCGCGACATTCAGGGTCAGCGCCAGGATGCCCGCGGTGACCGGGGTGAACTCGATGCCGACGCTCGGCAGCCCGTAGTACAGGACGAAGATCTGCACCAGCAGTGGCGTCCCGCGGAAGGCGCTGACGTAGACCGCGGCGATCTGCGAGACCACCGGCACCTTGGTCACCCGGACCACCGCGACGCTGAAGCCGAGGATCAGGCCCAGGACCATCGATACCGCGGCGAACAGCACGGTATACATCGCGCCCTGGAGCAGGAAGGGCCAGGCCATCCCGAGCAGCTCGACCAGGTTGGCGAGCCATTCGAGCAATTTCTGCAGCGAATTCATTCAACACTCCATCGACAAACACGACGGCCGCGTCCCTCGGACGCGGCCGCTTCCCCCGTTCGGGCGGGAACTCACTTCGGCGGCTGGCTGACGTCCAGGCCGAACCACTTTTCCGAGAGCTTGGCGAAGCGGCCGTCGGCCTTGATCTTCTCCAGCGCCGCGTTCAGCGCCTCGCCGAACTTCGGGTTGTTCTTCCGGTAGGGAATCGCCATGTTCGCCACCGGTCCCACCGCCGCGCCGGGCTTGACCGGGAGCTTGGCCTCGCGGATGGCGAAGGGGATCAGCAGGCGGTCGTTGAGCGCCGCGTCGATGCGTTTGCTGGCCAGGTCCTGCAGGTATTCCGGGGCGCCCGGATAGGTGCGCACGTTGACGCCGGCCACCGACTTCGCCAGGTCGGCGTAGTTGGTGCCCTGGCCGACGCCGAGCTTGAGGCCCTTGAGGTCTTCCAGCGACCTGAACTGGCGGGTGTCGTCGGCGCGCACGATCAACTGGGCGCTGGAGATGGTGTACGGCTCGCTGAAGTCGAAGACCTTGCGCCGCTGCTCGTTCACCGAGACCTGGTTCAGCGCGATGTCGTACTTGCCGCTCTGCAGGCCGGCGAGGATGCCGCTCCATTCGGTGGTGACGAATTCCGGCTTGACCTCCAGCTCGGCGGCCAGCAGTTCGCCCAGTTCGGTCTCGAAGCCGGTGAGCTTGCCGCCCTGCTTGAAGTTGAACGGCGGATAGGTGCCCTCCAGGGCGATGCGCAGGGCGCCGCGCTGGTGGACGTCGTCGAGCAGCTCGGCATGGGCCAGCGGGGCGGCCAGGGATACCAGCATCAGCAGGCGGGGCAGAAATCGCATGTAGTACTCCTCGGGTGGGAATGAACGTCGGTCGGGCCTATGCTGTTCGTTCAGCTTAGCCGGGCCCGCGTCCTGGACAATCGCGAACCTACTGGGTTGCATGCGGTCTTTCCAGGGGTTGCGGGCATTGACCCGGATTATGTGCGCGAGCGCCGCTCTAACACGGGCTTCGCAGTGGAAATCGCTGTGCCAGCGATGCCTTTCCCTGATTCGGAAGGCACGAAGAGTGCCGGGGAAATTCCGTCCAGTGGCGTTTCCCGGGTGCTAACGGAAGTGAAAACAGGAGACTCCCATGAGAGTGACATTGCCTTGCCTCGGTCTAGCCGCCCTGATGTTCGGCGCATCCGCCAGCCTGATGGCTGCCGACCTGCCTCGGACTAAGGCGCCCGAAGGGGCGAAAGTGTATTTCATCACGCCGGCCGATGGTGCAACCGTCGACAAGACCTTCACCGTGAAATTCGGCCTGAAAGGCATGGGCGTGGCGCCGGCCGGCGTCGACATGCCGGATACCGGCCACCATCACCTGCTGGTGGACCTGAAGGAGCAGCCGGCGATGAACCTGCCGCTGCCGATGACCGACAACATCCGCCACTTCGGCAAGGGCCAGACCGAAACCGAGATCACCCTGCCGCCGGGCAAGCACACCCTGCAACTGCTGGTGGGCGACAAGAACCACGTGCCGCTGGAGCCGACCGTGGAGTCGGAGAAGATCACCGTTACCGTCAAGTGACGGAAACGAAAAAAGGAGGCCGCTGGGCCTCCTTTTTCCTTTCCGCCGGACGCTACCTTAGAACAGCACGCGGCTACGGATGGTGCCGTTGACCTGCTGGAGTTTCTCCAGGGCCAGGTCGGAGTACTCGGCGTCGACGTCGATCACCACGTAGCCGACCTTATCGTTGGTTTGCAGGTACTGGCCGGAAACGTTGATGCCGTTGTCGGCGAAGACCTTGTTGATCTCGCTCATCACGCCGGGGATGTTGGCGTGGATGTGCAGCAGGCGGTGCTTGCCCGGGTGCGACGGCAGGGCCACTTCGGGGAAGTTGACCGAGGACACCGAGGTGCCGTTGTCGCTGTACTTGACCAGCTTCTCCGCCACTTCCAGGCCGATGTTGGCCTGTGCCTCGGCGGTGGAGCCGCCGATGTGCGGGGTCAGGATCACCCGGTCCAGGCCACGCAGCGGGCTGGCGAATTCCTCGTCGTTGGATTTCGGCTCGACCGGGAACACGTCGATGGCGGCGCCGATCAGGTGCTCATCCTTGATCGCGGCGGCCAGGTGGTCCAGCTCGACCACGGTGCCGCGCGCGGCGTTGATCAGGATGCCGCCCTTCTTCATCGCGCGGATTTCCTTCTCGCCGATCATCCACTGGGTGGAGGGCAGTTCGGGAACGTGCAGCGAGACGATGTCGGACATGCCCAGCAGCTCGTGCAGGCTGCCGATCTGCACCGCGTTGCCCAGCGGCAGCTTGGTCACGGTGTCGTAGAAGAACACCTGCATGCCCAGGGCCTCGGCGAGTACCGAGAGCTGGGTGCCGATCGAACCGTAGCCGACGATGCCGAGCTTCTTGCCACGGATCTCGAAGGAGTTCGCCGCGCTCTTGATCCAGCCGCCGCGATGGCAGGAAGCGTTCTTTTCCGGGATGCCGCGCAGCAGCAGGATCGCCTCGGCCAGTACCAGCTCAGCCACAGAGCGGGTGTTCGAGTAGGGCGCGTTGAACACGGCGATACCGCGTTCGCGAGCGGCGTTGAGGTCGACCTGGTTGGTGCCGATGCAGAAGCAGCCGACCGCGATCAGTTTCTTCGCGCAGTCGAAGACCTCTTCGGTCAGCTGGGTGCGGGAGCGAATGCCGATGAAGTGCGCATCGGCGATCCTTTCCTTCAGCTCGTCGCCGGAAAGCGCGGTCTTGAGGTACTCGATGTTGGTGTAGCCGGCGGCCTTCAGCGTGTCCACGGCGTTCTGGTGGACACCTTCGAGAAGAAGGAACTTGATCTTGCTCTTGTCGAGAGAGGTCTTGCTCATCTGCGTAAACCTGTTGTCCCGGAGGAAGTGGCTGGAAAGCGAACTGCGCGAAGCGGGTCCGGCCGGCGCTGGCCGGCACCCGCAACTCGGCGCCCAGAGGCACTAAGCGCGGGGGGCGTATGCTAGCATGTTCTCCCTTTTCCTTGCCCGGTTGCGACCTGAGTTGTTCTCAGGGCGACCATGAATCATTTGAGAGTTCCCGAATGACCCGCGAAGCCCTGATCGAATCGCTCAAGCCCCTGGTCGAGCCTGGCAAGCTGCTCGACGACGCCGCCTCCCTGGACGCCTACGGCAAGGACTGGACCAAGCATTTCGCCCCTGCGCCGCTGGCCATCGTGTTCCCCAAGAGCGTCGAGCAGGTCCAGGCGATCGTCCGCTGGGCCAACCAGCACAAGGTCGGTCTGGTCCCGTCGGGCGGCCGTACCGGGCTCTCCGCCGCGGCCGTGGCGGCCAACGGCGAAGTCGTGGTGGCCTTCGACTACATGAACCGGATCCTCGACTTCAATGCCTTCGACCGCACCGTGGTCTGCCAGCCCGGCGTGGTTACCAAGCAACTGCAGACCTTCGCCGAGGAAAACGGCCTGTACTACCCGGTTGACTTCGCTTCTTCCGGTTCCAGCCAGATCGGCGGCAATATCGGCACCAATGCCGGCGGGATCAAGGTCATTCGCTACGGCATGACCCGTAACTGGGTGGCCGGGATGAAGGTCGTCACCGGCAAGGGCGACCTGCTCGAGCTGAACAAGGACCTGATCAAGAACGCCACCGGCTACGACATGCGCCAGCTGTTCATCGGCGCCGAAGGTACCCTGGGCTTCGTGGTCGAGGCGACCATGCGCCTGGAGCGCACGCCGAAGAACCTCACCGCTATGGTCCTCGGCACGCCCGACTTCGACTCGATCATGCCGGTGCTGCATGCCTTCCAGAGCAAGCTCGACCTGACCGCCTTCGAGTTCTTCTCCGACAAGGCCCTGGCCAAGGTCCTGGCCCGTGGCGACGTACCACGGGCGTTCGAAACCGACTGCCCGTTCTACGCCCTGCTGGAGTTCGAGGCGACCACCGAGGAAGTCGCCAACGAGGCGCTGGCCACCTTCGAGCACTGCGTCGAGCAGGGCTGGGTGCTGGACGGGGTGATGAGCCAGAGCGAGCAGCAGTTGCAGAACCTGTGGAAGTTGCGCGAGTACATCTCCGAGACCATCTCCCACTGGACGCCGTACAAGAACGACATCTCGGTCACGGTTTCCCGGGTGCCCGCCTTCCTCAAGGACATCGACGCCATCGTCGAGGCCAACTACCCGGACTTCGAGGTGGTGTGGTTCGGCCACATCGGCGACGGCAACCTGCACCTGAACATCCTCAAGCCGGAAAACCTCGGCAAGGACGAGTTCTTCGCCAGGTGCGCGACCGTCAACAAGTGGGTGTTCGAGACCGTCGAGAAGTACAACGGCTCGATTTCCGCCGAGCATGGCGTGGGCATGACCAAGCGCGACTACTTGACCTACACCCGCTCGGAAACCGAAATTGCCTATATGAAGGCACTGAAGGCGGTGTTCGACCCCAACGGGATCATGAATCCCGGCAAGATCTTCGCCGAGTAGCAGGTTTCGCAACGCAGAGGGCCGGTCATCCGGCCCTTCTCGTCTGTGGCGGGCGCCACGGATGCCCTTCCACCCGTTCAGGAGTCGGTAAATGAGTTACCAGCATCAATATATCGACGGCACCCCGATCCACTTCCCCCTGGGCAAGCTGGTCTGCGTCGGGCGCAACTACGCCGAACACGCCAAGGAACTGAACAACCCGGTTCCCACCGAGCCGCTGCTGTTCATCAAGCCCGGCTCCTGCGTGGTGCCGGTGAGCGGCGGGCTGAGCCTGCCGCAGGAGCGCGGCTCGGTACACTACGAGGCGGAAATCGCCGTGCTGATCGGCAAGCCGCTGTCGCGCAAGCCGAACCGCGAGGAGGTCCTCGACGCGATCTCCGGCTATGCGCCGGCGCTGGACCTGACCTTGCGCGAGGTCCAGGCGAAACTGAAGGAAAAGGGCCTGCCCTGGGAGCTGGCAAAGAGCTTCGATGGCGCCGGCGTGCTGTCGCCGTTCGTGAACGCCGACCAGTTCCCCGACCCGACCGACATCGGCATCCGCCTGACCATCAACGGCGAGGTGCGCCAGGACGGCAACAGCCGCGACATGCTCAATCCGATCGTGCCGCTGATCCAGCACATCGCCGGGCATTTCTCGCTACAGGCCGGCGATGTGGTGCTGACCGGCACGCCGTCCGGGGTCGGGCCGCTGAACAGCGGCGACGAGTTGCTGCTCGAATTGCCGGGCGCCAGCCGTTTCGAGACCCGCGTGCTCTGAACCGCTGCGGCCGCCGGGGGCGGCCGACCTCCCTAGCGCCGGCAGCGGAAGCGACTGTCGGTCGGCTGGGCGACGCTTCGATTGACAGGCCGGGGGCAATGCCCTTTCATGGCGACGCCCAAGAAAACACCTGGCCAAACAGTCGAGCCTCGCCCATGTCCCTTGCCTCCAAGCTTCCCCGTTTCCGCTGGCTGCTGCCGGCGTTCGTCGTGCTCGTCGGCGTGGTGCTGACCATCGTCATGCATTGGGACGATCGCGCCGGCCTTTGGTGGAAGGAAAGCCAGGCCAGCCAGCAGCAGCGCGACGACAGCATCTGGCTGCCGGGCTATCGGGTGGTGATCGACGCCAAGCCGTTGCAGGGCCTGGAGGAGGAAGAAACCTCGGACCTGGCCTACAACCCGGCAACCAGGACCCTGTTCACCGTTACCGGCAAGCGGCCGCTGCTGGTGGAGCTGTCGCTCACCGGCGACGTGCTGCGCACCATCCCGCTGCTCGGCCTGAGCAATCCCGAAGGCGTGGCGGTGCTGGAGAACGGCAACGTCGCGGTGACCGACGAGCGCCGCAATACCCTGACCATCTTCCATGTCGACCCGCAGACCGCCGAACTGAGCACCAAGAGCCTGGCCGAATTCCCGCTGGGCAATATCGGCAAGAAGAACAAGGGCTTCGAGGGCATCGCCTGGGATCCGCGCCAGCAGCGTCTGTTGCTGAGCAAGGAGCGCGATCCGATGACCCTGTTCAGCTGGAAGAGCGACGGCGGGCCGAGCCTGAGCGGGGCGATGACCGCGCTACCGAGCGACGACCTTTACATGCGCAACGTCTCGGCGCTCAGCGTCGACCCGCGTACCGGGCATACGCTGGTGCTGTCGGCCGAATCGCATCTGCTGCTGGAGCTGGACGAGAAGGGCGAACCGGTCAGCTTCATCAGCCTGCTCGGCGGCTTCAACGGCCTGGACAGCAAGATCCCGCGCGCCGAAGGGGTGGCCATCGACGACGAGGGCACCATCTACATGGTCAGCGAGCCGAACCTGTTCTACGTGTTCCGCAAGAAGAGCGGCGAGCGCCTGGCCACCAGCGACGCCGATTAAGCTTCGCTTAAGCGCCGATTAAGCCTGGTTTCAGCAAGGCTTCGTAGCCTGGACCCATCGAAACCAACTACGAGGCGTTACCCATGAAACTTCGTCACCTGCCCCTCATCGCTGCCATCGGCCTGTTCTCCACCGTCACCCTGGCCGCCGGCTATACCGGCCCGGGCGCTACCCCGACCACCACCACGGTGAAGGCCGCGCTGGAAGCCGCCGACGACACCCCGGTGGTCCTCCAGGGCACCATCGTCAAGCGCATCAAGGGCGACATCTACGAGTTCCGCGATGCCACCGGCAGCATGAAGGTGGAGATCGACGACGAAGACTTCCCGCCGATGGAAATCAACGACAAGACCCGGGTCAAGCTGACCGGCGAAGTCGACCGCGACCTGGTCGGCCGCGAGATCGACGTCGAGTTCGTCGAAGTGATCAAGTAAGGCCCTGAATCGAAACGGCCCGCCTCCCGGAAGAGAGGCGGGCCGT